>DATBMX010000429.1:0-9037 GCA_036554625.1 Aestuariivirgaceae bacterium | reverse complement strand
GATCGCCATCTTCGCCGGCTTGTGGCTGACGCGAAGTCTTATTGAATGAGCCATATCATCCACCGACGCGTAAAGGCCGATGAGCAGGGGCTCAGGGTGGACCGCTGGTTCCGTCTGAACTACCCCGCAGTGACCCATGCCTATCTCAACAAGCTTCTGCGCACTGGGCAGGTGCGGGTGGACGGCGCGCGGGTGAAAGGGAATGATCGGCTGGCCGAGGGGCAGGATGTGCGCATTCCGCCGCTCGCATTCGACCGGAGACCCGTGGATGAAACTGGCGCGGAGGCACGCCCGCTCACCAGGGAGGAACGTGCTCTCTTCTCGTCCATGATCCTCTATGAGGACGAAGATCTCTATGTTCTCAACAAGCCCGAGGGGCTTGCCGTGCAGGGAGGCACCAAGACCCATCGTCATATCGATGCGCTGCTGATCGGCCTCTCGGCGAAACTCGGCGAGAGGCCGAGGCTCGTTCATCGTCTTGATCGTGATACGTCCGGCGTTTTGGTGGTCGCAAAACGGCGGCTCATCGCGTCCTCGCTCGGCCGCATGTTTTCTACCCGTTCGGTCCGCAAAGTCTATTGGGCCGCGGTTAAAGGCGTGCCCAAGCCCCTGCAGGGCAAGATCGACGTGGCGCTCGCCAAGATAGGAACGAGTGAAGGAGACCGCGTGCTCGCAGCGGGCCGGAGCAGCGAGGAGGGCCAACGTGCGATCACCCACTATGCCGTGATCGATAAGGCGCCGCCGGCGCTCGCATGGGTGTCACTTCGTCCGGTTACAGGGCGACAGCACCAGCTTCGCGCTCACATGGCTCATATAGGTCACCCCATTCTGGGCGATGTCAAATATGGCGGCGACAAGGAGGTGCCGGATGCGATCAGAAACAAACTTCATCTCCATGCCCGCCGCATCAGCTTTCCCCATCCGCGCGGCGGCATGGTGGACGTCACCGCGCCGCTGCCGCGATTCATGCGCGAAACGTGGAATTATTTCGGCTTCGATCCCGATCGTTACGATGAGGGGCCGGAGGGACGGCCGTGAGCGCGAGACAGCCAAGGCGGCTCTACAAGCAAGTCGAGGTGATCGGTGCCGGTCCCTATGGGGTCACGCTGGACGGGCAAGGACTGAAAACGCCCCTTAAGCGTGAGCTGAGCTTTCCCTCGCAGAGCCTTGCGGAAGCAGTTGCGGCCGAATGGGCCGCCCAGGGCGAGCGGATTGACATAGAGACCATGTGGCTGACGAAGCTCGCCAATACCTCGATCGACCGTGTGCAGGACAATGAGGCGCGAGTCATCGGCGACATCGTCGACTACGCGGGAAGCGATCTCGTCTGCTATCGGGCAACGGAGCCCGAGAGCCTCATCATTCGCCAAGGCGAGTTCTGGGACCCGGTGTTGTGCTGGGCGGAGCAGGCCGTCGGCGTGAGGTTCATCACCGTGGAGGGCATCGTTCATCAACCCCAACCGAAGGAAACGCTGAACGCCGTGAGGCAACATCTTGCGCGATTCGATGCAATGCAACTCTGCGCGCTGCACGCGCTGACGACGCTCACCGGTTCGGCGTTGCTCGCGATGATCATCGCTGCCGGCGCGCTTGAACCCGAACGCGGCTGGCTCATGGCGCATGTCGATGAGGATTGGCAGATCGAGCGCTGGGGCGCGGATGCCGAGGCGCTTGAGCGGCGCAACCGAGGCAAGCGGGAATTCGACGCTGCAGTCCGCTTTCTCACATTTTTGGGAGAACCTCCGGTGCGACCCGTTTGACCCTTGGGTCCCTAATGGTACAGGCTAGCTCATCGGATGGGTTGAAAGGACGGGCCATGCAAGAAATCCTGGAACAGCTTGAAAAACGGCGCGCCAATGCGCGCGCAGGCGGCGGGCAGAAACGCATCGATGCCCAGCACGCCCGCGGCAAGCTGACTGCGCGGGAGCGCCTCGATCTGCTGCTCGACGAAGGCTCCTTTGAGGAATTCGACATGTTCGTGGAGCATCGCTGCACGGAATTCGGCATGGATCGCCAGAAAATCCCCGGCGACGGTGTCGTCACCGGCTGGGGCACGGTCAATGGAAGGCTGGTCTATGTTTTCGCCAAGGATTTCACCGTCTTCGGCGGCTCCCTGTCCGAAGCTCATGCGCGGAAAATCACCAAGATACAGAACATGGCGATCAGGAACAGAGCGCCCATCCTCGGGCTGTTCGACGCCGGCGGGGCGAGGATTCAGGAAGGCGTCGACGCACTCGGAGGCTATGGCGAGGTCTTTGCGCTCAATGTTCAGGCTTCCGGCGTCATTCCCCAGATCTCAGTGATCCTGGGGCCTTGCGCGGGGGGCGACGTCTATTCGCCAGCCATGACGGACTTCATCTTCATGGTGAAGGACACGAGCTACATGTTCGTGACCGGTCCGGATGTCGTGAAGACCGTTACCGGCGAAACGGTCAGCGCCGAACAGCTGGGCGGCGCCTCTGTACACACCGTCAAATCTTCCATTGCAGATCACGCCTATGACAACGATCCCGAGGCGCTGCTGCAGATCCGACGGCTCGTCGATTTTCTGCCGTCATCCAACATCGCCTCGGTGCCGCATTGGCCGACCGAAGACGAAGCCGAGCGACTTGACATGTCTCTCGACACGCTGGTTCCTGCCAGTCCCAACGAGCCCTACGATATGAAGGAACTGATTCTCAAGGTGGTGGATGAGGGAGACTTCTTTGAAATCCAGGAGGCTCATGCCCGCAACATCATCGTCGGCTTCGGCCGCATCGAGGGCTACACCGTGGGCATCGTGGCCAACCAGCCTATGGTGCTGGCCGGGGTTCTCGACAGCGATTGCTCGCGCAAGGCGGCGCGATTTGTTCGATTTTGCGATTGCTTCAATATCCCGCTGGTCACCTTCGTCGACGTTCCGGGATTTCTCCCGGGCACGGCGCAGGAATATGGCGGGCTCATCAAACACGGCGCCAAGCTTTTGTTTGCCTTTTCAGAAGCAACTGTTCCAATAGTGACGGTCATCACGCGAAAGGGCTATGGCGGGGCCTATGTGGTCATGTCGTCCAAGCACATTCGCGGCGATGTGAACTATGCCTGGCCCACGGCCGAGATTGCCGTCATGGGACCAAAGGGAGCGGCTGAAATCATCTATCGCTCAGAGCTGTCCGACCCACCGAAGATCGAGGCAAGGGTGAAGGAATATGAGCGGCGCTTCGCCAATCCCTTTGTCGCCGCCGAGCGTGGTTTCATCGATGAGGTGATCATGCCGCATTCAACGCGCAAGCGCGTCTCAAGGGCGCTCAACATGCTGCGCAACAAGAAGCTCGAGAATCCCTGGAAGAAGCACGACAACATCCCGCTTTGATGTATCCGGGCATCGCGTCAGGCACGACCATGGCGCTTGGTGGCGCGACAATGCCGTTGCTTAAGACGTAACGAGCAGCGCGCCGATTTCCCGCGCTTGAGCGATCGCTTCTTCGAGCGTCATGCCGTTCTGCTGGTGCAGCGCCAGGAGGTGATCGGAATTGTCGAGAAAGGCGAGGGGGCGCATGCGATCATTCTGTAGGTGAATGGTACAGGATCGGCCCAGAGTATCGGGATAGCGGCGAAGATTGTTGGCGAGCGTTCCCTTGACCGGAGCAACCGTGTTGTTGTCGCTCTCCTCGAAGCGATCCCAGCACAGCTTGTAGGTATTCCAATCGACCTTGCACCACACGCCCCATCCGAATCGTTGCGCAAATCCGTGCACCGGCGCCTCCATGACGCAGCGAACGAAATAATGTCGACCTCCCATTATGCAGAAATCGCTTGTCAGCAGCATACTCTCGCAACGCACCTTCGCATCGGCATCATGGCAGATGTCCGGCATATCGAAGGTGATGTCGGGAAGCCCTTCATGCACCTGGTCGCAAGATGCGCATTTGTAGCGGAACTTGGCCCCGGCCGTCTTGCTGCCGAATAGGGGTACGACATTCATGGGAAGACCTTCTTTCGGTCGCGAGATTCGCACCAAAAGCTAAGTGATCGGTGAACGGAGGATATGGGTTATCGGATATACGGGCGGGAAAACGGCGGTTTTCCCGCAGGCCTGCCCCTCGTGAAGCTTAAGCGGGGCTGAGGCCGCGCAGCGGTTTCTGCGCTCAGCCTTAACCGGCCGTTGCGCCCACCACACGCATTTTAGCCATTTCTAAAGCAATTGCGCCCGCAGGTCATAATCTTCGGCCCCAGTGATCCGCACGCGGCGAATGTCACCAGCCGACATTCCGGGAGCAAGCTTCACGAACACATTGCCGTCGATCTGAGGTGCATCCCAGGGAGAGCGCGCAATCGCCTTGCCCGCCAATTGGTCAAGACCGTCGATGATCACCTCAGTTTCACGCCCGATTTTGCGCTTCAGAATGCCTCGACTGATCCGCTGCTGGGATTGCATGAAGCGATGCCAGCGTTCCTCCTTAATTTCCTCTGCGACATGTCCGCCGAGGTCATTGGATTTTGCACCAGCGACTGGCTCATACTTGAAGCAACCGACCCGCTCGAGCTGCGCCTCTTTGAGCCAGGCCAGCAAAAACTCGAAATCCTCCTCGCTCTCGCCCGGAAAGCCGACAATGAAGGTTGATCTCACCGCTAGCTCCGGGCAGATGCTGCGCCATTTGGCGAGTCGCTCGAGCACCTTCTCCTGCTTGGCCGGACGGCGCATGGCTTTGAGCACGCGGGGTGAGGCGTGCTGGAAGGGAATGTCAAGATAGGGAAGGATCTTTCCCTCCGCCATGAGCGGGATCACCTCATCAACATGAGGATAGGGATAGACGTAGTGAAGCCTGATCCAGGCGCCGAGCCTGCCGAGCTCCCGCGCAAGATCGATGAATTTGGCAGGCACCTCGCGGGAATGGAACTTGCTGCCGGCGTATTTTACGTCGACGCCATAGGCGCTGGTGTCCTGGGAGATGACGAGGATTTCCTTCACCCCAGCCTTCACCAGCCGCTCCGCTTCATAGAGCACCGAGGCGGCAGGACGGCTGACCAGATCGCCACGGAGCGTGGGAATGATGCAGAAGGAGCAGCGATTGTTGCAGCCCTCCGAAATCTTCAGATAGGCATAATGCTTTGGCGTGAGTTTCAGTCCTTGTGGCGGGACGAGATCGAATCTCGGATCATGCTGCGGCGGGATGACTTCATGGACCGCCCCGACCACCTCCTCATATTGCTGGGGACCCGTGACGGCGAGCACGGAAGGATGGGCCGCCCTGATTCGCTCGGCCTCCTTGCCGAAGCAACCCGTAACAATAACGCGACCGTTCTGGTCGATCGCCTCGCCGATCGCGGCCAGAGACTCCTGTTTGGCGCTGTCGAGGAATCCGCAGGTGTTGACGATCACGAGATCCGCCCCCTGGTAGTCCGCTGAAAAACGATAACCCTCGGCACGCAGCTGCGTGAGAATGCGCTCCGAATCGACGAGCGCCTTCGGGCAGCCGAGGCTGACGAGACCGATGGTGGGCGGGGTTTTGTTCATAAAGGCCCTCATAAAGGAGCCTGGGGGGAAGCGCAAATGAGCCTAGCGGAGCATCAGTTTACGCTGGCAACGCCAGGGGCTAAAAGACCGCAACGCTTCAAGGACCCCGCGCCAGCCCGGATGTTCAGAAAAATCCTCATCGCCAATCGCGGCGAGATCGCTTGCCGTATCATCAAGACGGCGAGGCGCCTGGGGATTTCGACCGTTGCCGTTTATTCCTCAGCCGATGCACGCGCCCTTCATGTCGAAATGGCGGATGAAGCCGTGCATATTGGGCCGGCGCCTGCCGTGCAATCCTACCTGCGCATCGAGCGCATCATCGAGGCATGCAAGCGCACGCGGGCGGAGGCCCTGCATCCAGGCTACGGCTTCCTCTCTGAACGCGCCGATTTCGCGCATGCGCTGAAGACGGAAGGGATCGTTTTCATCGGTCCAAATGCCGAAGCCATTCGCGCCATGGGCGACAAGATCGAATCGAAGAAATGCGCATCCTCGGCCGGCATCTCGATCGTGCCGGGCCATATCGGAATCGTGGAAACGGCCGAGCAGGCCGTCGAGATCGCTCGGTCTATCGGTTTCCCGGTGATGATCAAGGCGTCGGCCGGAGGCGGGGGCAAGGGCATGCGAATCGCGCGCTCGCCGCAGGAGACGAGGGAAGGATTTGACCGCGCGAGGGCCGAAGCAGCCTCTTCGTTCGGCGATGATCGCCTGTTCATCGAAAGATACATTCTCAACCCGCGCCACATCGAGATTCAGGTCCTTGGCGACAAGCATGGCAACATCATTCATCTCGGCGAACGCGAATGTTCGATCCAACGGCGCAATCAGAAGGTCATCGAGGAATGTCCTTCGCCTCTTCTCGATGAAGCCACGAGAAGGGCCATGGGTGAACAGGCAGTGCGCCTGGCCAAGGCCGTCAATTATGATTCGGCGGGAACGGTCGAGTTCGTGGCCGGGCAGAACAGATCATTTTATTTCCTGGAGATGAACACGCGCCTGCAGGTCGAGCATCCGGTCACGGAGCTGGTCACAGGCATCGACCTTGTCGAGCAGATGATTCGCGTTGCCGCAGGAGAACCACTGCAACTTCGCCAACCGGACGTAACTCTCAGTGGCTGGGCCATCGAAAGCCGAATCTATGCCGAGGATCCATATCGCGAATTCATGCCGTCGACTGGCCGGCTGAGAAGGTTCCAGCCGCCGACTGAAGCCCACTTCGGGGCCTCGTTGAGAATCGATACCGGCGTCTATGAAGGAGGGGAGATATCGGTCTACTACGATCCGATGATAGCGAAGCTCGTGACCCACGCGCCTGACCGGGCGAAGGCGATAGAAGCGATGGCGAGTGCGCTCGATGCTTTTCGCATCGAGGGTATCCGGCACAATATTCCCTTTCTTGCAGCCATCATGGCCAATGAGAATTGGCGCAAGGGCTGCCTATCGAATGGCTTCATCAACGAGGAATTTCCAGGCGGCTTCCGCGGCATTGATCCAGAACCGCAGTTGAAGTCAAAGATCATGGCCGTCGCCGCCGCGGTCAGCTTCGCCGAGCGAAGCCGCCGGCGCCGCATCAGTGGGCAATTGCGCGGCCGGCCTGCCGAGCCTCCGCGCCGGCTCGCCGTGAAGTTCGAAGAGGAATGGCACGAACTGGAGCTTGCGCCGGGGTCCGACGGCCTTTGGATCAGCCACCAGGGCGCCAGAACAAAGTTTCATATCGAAGGCAGCTGGGCGCCCAGTAGGCAAATTTGGCGCGGGTTTGTGAACAACGAGCCCGTGCTGATGCAGCTTCGGCCGCTCGCGATCGGCTATGAGATCTCACACCGGGGTGTGACGGCAACCGTGCAGATCTATAGCGAGCGAGCAGGGCAGCTAGCCAGGCTCATGCCGCCCCGGATTGCGAAGGGCATCGCGCGGGAGGTGCGCTGCCCAATGCCAGGGCTGGTCATATCCATTCACGTTGTCTCCGGCCAGGAGGTGAAGGCGGGGGACACCTTGGCCATCGTCGAGGCAATGAAGATGCAGAACATTTTACGCGCCGAGCGCGACGGCAAAGTCAAGGCGCTGCGCGTGTCGCCTGGCGACACGCTTGCCGTTGATGCGGTGATTATGGACTTCGAATGAAACCGGCCGCTCTTTGGGGGAGCGGCCGGCGAATGAAGCTTCGGATGGGAGGATGCAGGGGGACGTTAGGACAGTCCGAAAGCTTCATTGAAAACGGGGCTAGTAGCAGACGAGCTTCTTGACGTAGATCTTCTTCCACTTGCCGTTCTTCTTCACCCACTTCTTGGCCTTAACGTAATGACAATCATCATCCCAATAGCCAGGGTGGGGAGAATAGATCGGGTAGTAGGGGCCGAAGCCGCCGAAATGCACGTCGACATCGACGCCGGCTGAGGCGGTGGAAGCACCCGCGGCGAGGGCGGCGGCAGTGGCAAGACCGATAAGAGAAGCGCGGAACATTGGTTAATCTCCTTCAGTTTTGGTTCTCGTTGGCGGCATTGCCTTTCGATCACCATCCATGGCAGCCTTTTTAGCGGCCCCCGCCTGAACCAAATCTGAGGGTGATTGTTACCTTTCGTTCATGTGCTATTTCTGAGTCGAGATGGTGAATAACACCGTAACGGCCACTATTCGCGGCCGCGTTCAAGGCGTCGGCTATCGCGATTGGGCAGAGCGACAGGCGAAGGCTCTGGGCCTTTCCGGCTATGTCCGAAACAAACGCGATGGAAGCGTCGAGCTGGTGCTGTCCGGAGCCAAGGAAAGGGTCGAGCGCATGCTTTCCCTATGCCGCGAAGGCCCCCGCCTAGCCCAGGTAGCAGATATGGATGTTGCGGTGTCGACGTGGTCGGGGAGCGGATTCGAGGTGCTGCCGACTCTGTAGTGTCGTGGGGGCAGGCTATGCGTTGCCGAACACCTTCGCGAAATTTCGCTTCAAGGATTTATCGACGTCATCCATCGAGGCAGGGCAACCAAGGGCTCTCAGGCTTGTCACGCCATGCGCGCTTACTCCGCATGGGACGATGCCCCCGTAGCGGGACAGAGCGGGGTCAACATTCAGGCTCACACCATGATAGCTCACCCAACGCCTGACCCGCACGCCGATCGCTGCAATCTTGTCGTCGCGTTCGGAAGATCCGCCTTGCCGCACCCAGACGCCCACGCGATCCTTTCGCCTTTCGCCTTGGACACCGAGTTCGTCCAGACTGTCGATGAGCCATTGTTCGAGCTCATAAACGAAGGCCCGCACGTCTCTGCCGCGCCGGCTGAGGTCGAGCATCACGTAGGCCACGCGCTGCCCGGGCCCATGATAGGTAAATCGCCCCCCGCGCCCCGTGCGATAGACCGGCAACCCGCCGGCATCGATCAGATCGTGCTCAGGTGCGCTGGTGCCGGCCGTGTAAAGTGGGGGATGCTCCAGAAGCCATACCATCTCGGGTGCGCGGCCTTCGGCGATGGCTGCGACAAGGCTTTCCATTCGCTGAACAGCTTCGCGGTAATCGACGAGTTCCCTCGTTCGTTCCCAGGACAGGGGCGGCGTTATAT
>DATBMX010000425.1:0-3086 GCA_036554625.1 Aestuariivirgaceae bacterium | reverse complement strand
GCTACGGTCACCGCGCGCGCCCTGTTTGGCTATTCCTTTTCCACCTGGCGGCTGCACGTGCCGACCGGCAGCGGCTCGCCGCAGCCGGCCTGTCGACGAGAACATCAGGAGTAACGGCCAATCGATCTGTCGGTACACCTTCTCGGGCTTCACTCTGCGCGTCATGAGCAGGACCGAGCCAGCGATCAAAGCCACGGTCGCTGGAGGCAGACCGGCGAAATAACATGCGACCATCGCGAGCATGACCAGAAGGGACTTGATCGCTAGCGGCAGGTGCAAGTGTACGGGCTTGGACTTGCTCGCAAGGCGCTCCCGGGTCCAGAACTCATCCGGATAGAGCACCGCAATCAACAGGATGGTCAGACGAGACCGCCAGCTGCCACCGGCCACAGCGCCGCGGTGAAGGAAGCATAGGGGATTTGCGAGAAGCTGCCGATCAGCATGTTCTGAGGGTTCCCGGTAATCGTCGCCGTGCTCCCCACGTTGGAGCCCATTCCGACTGCGAGCAAATAGGGGACGGGATTGCGTTTGAGCCGGGTTGCGCATTCGAGGGTTAGGGGAGCCACGGCAAGGCAGATCGCACATTTACAAGAAAGGCGGAGCAGAAGCCGGAAACCACCGTCACCGCCGCGAGCAGGACGAGCGGGTGTCGGCACGCGTCGCCATCCAGTTATTGACGGCGCCGAAGATGCCCGACAGCCGCAAGTTGGCAGACGGCCTCGATCTCGGCTTGAGACGACAAACATCTCCTCACCTCCGTCCGCTCACGACTGCCGCGCCGGCCGGCATGGTCCGGCCTCGGCTCTCGACGGCCCGCGGAGCGCCGCAAAGAAATCTTTCGTTGCCAGATGAACCGAGGCACCGCGGTCGCGCGACCTATGATCAGGCCCTCGTCGCGTGGGGGTGCTAAGAAACGAAGGGCTCGACCGATGACCGCCTATCGCATCAAGCGCGATATCGACAAGCGCGAACAACCATGGATGGAGATCCGCGCCGGGGAGATCGTCTACGCCTATGCCGGCTGCACCTATGGCTGCATCGGCGCGGGGCTCGCCGTTTCACGCAGGCGCGGTGAGACGCCGTTCTTCGAAGTACCGAAGGATGCCATCGAACCCATCAGCGCGCTTGCCAATCGTCCGATTGTCAGGTGGGGCTCTCTTCTCGCCCTCGGCTCCTTCTCGCCTGGCGTGCTACTCCGATCCGTCCTGCTTCGAAGGCAGCAACTCAACGGATGATGGTTGCGCCCTTGGCTTTTGCGCGCTTCAGAGCTTGGCGCCGCAAGCTCAGTCGGGGAGGTTCATGCGTCCGGCAGGTCGGGAGCCGCTTCTTGGCCGAGGACAAGATCCGCATCCCGCGTGTGCGAGCACGACACGAGCGCAACGGTGTAACGATAAGTGGCGCGCTCTTCGCATCTACGCGCGCGCATGCGCGAGCCGGGCTCACGTCATCGTCCACAGTATGATGGCGGAGATCAAGAGTGAGCCAGACGCCAACAGGGCCCGGGTCAAGATGGACGCACTGAATTGGCTGGCGGCGCGCTTCAACCGTGCGGACTTCGGCGGGTGGCCCTGCGGATATCCCTTACGGTCTTCTCGGCGCTGTCCGGCGCCGGGTCGTACTTGTGTCTCGTCCCCCTGGGGCTACGACGAGCTCGATTCTCTCCCTTATTACGCAGTCAACTCAAACTGTCCGGTAAGGGCTGACGGCGAACCATCCCCGTTCGCTTCGCTCCTGCGATTTCGTCTGCTTATTGAGGGACTTCTGCCGTGGTGATTGGGCAGCCAGGCACCGCGAACTCTTGACCCGCTTGAGGCATCGATCGGGTTCAGCTCCGTGTAGTTTGACACGCGCGTCACTCTCTGTAAGCATCGATGACAATTTTGTCGTTGGCCTGACAACGAGCATGAGAAAGCCGATTGCGACTGGCCTCGTTGGGGGGATGTATAATGGCGTCGGCACCGGATCGACGAAATTTTTTGAAGGGCGCGGCGGCCGGGGGTATCGGTGTTGCAGCGCAGGCGCTCGGTATCGCGAGCTGGGAGCGCGCCGCCCACGCTGCCCGGCTGATCTGTGACGACACCTCTTGGGGAAATCTGGTTGGCAACGTCGATGGCTGGACCTGCTCAAACCATCCTGGTTTCAAGATCCTCGAAATCTACCTCGCTGGCGGGGCATCGCAGTGGGAAACGCTTTGGCTGCCGGGCAATGGTGGTGGCGTGCCGGGGTTCACCGCGCACGGAATGGGCTCGAAAGATCTTGGTCTAGTAAATTTAGTTTGGACTACGAACCGCGATAAGTTTCCTTGCAACATGCCTGATTTGCCGTCTTCCGCAAGGGAGGCGCATTTTTTTGCGGCGCAGTCGGACGGTGGGCGCATCTATTGGGGCGCGCCAGCCAAGCCGATCTATAGCAGGCCCGACATCTTGTCCCGTTGCCGAATGGTGACCCAGTATCACGATTTGATGCCCCACGAGGCAGCTATCCCATATTGTCTGACCGGATTGATGCTGGGCAATCCCCGAATGGCAGGCACGGGCGCCGCGGTCGAGCGGCGGTCTCGTGTGGCTAACCCGTCGCAGCTATTGCCCTCTTCGTATGTACTCCACAGCGGGTTAGGGTTCGCTCCCCTTGCCTACCCTCCCGCTGCAACAACCGGGGCGCACCCTGGATCATCCCGGCCTCTAGTTATACAGGTCGATACCAACGACAATTTTGTCGACAATCTGCAGCGTAACGGCATAACGGCAGAGTCGGAAGATCTGCTGCTCGCCCTACGCCACGAATATCGCGATCGCTTGCGCTTCAAGGGAATTGGGGATCCGGTTCGGTCTGCCGGTTTCGCCGGGTATTGGACTGCCGCCGAGCTTCTCAAGAACGCTCCGAACCTAAAGGCGCTTTTCGAAAACAATCTATTAGTAATCGACCAAAACGTGGCTGTGTGTCCGACGCATCCAACTGCAAGGCCAGACGGTTCACTCCCCGGTACCAAAACCATGCTGCGAGCGGCAGCCTCGCTCTTGTCGCCGTCCGGACCGGCACGGTATGTTTGCGTCATCGATTCCGGACGCGCCGGTGTCTACGATACA
>DATBMX010000417.1:0-4822 GCA_036554625.1 Aestuariivirgaceae bacterium | reverse complement strand
GCCAGGATGCGCTCAAGGGCGGACTCTACATGGCGATTGCCATGGCGGGCTTTGTCTCAAACGACACGCTGATGAAGCTCCTTTCGTCGGATCTCCCCGTCGGAACGATGATTTTCTGGCGCGGCGCCTTCGCTTCCCTGGTGCTCCTGACGGTTCTGACCGTCAGCGGCTCGCTCGCCAGGCTTCCCATGATCGCTTCGGGAAAGGTGCTGGTGCGCTCGCTTGTCGATGCCATCGCAACCGTCCTCTTCATCTCGGCTCTCGTGCACATGCCGATAGCCAATCTCACCTCGATCTGCCATGCGGCGCCCTTGGTGGTGACGGCGCTCGCCGCCATCTTCCTCAAGGAACGCGTCGGCTGGCGGCGGACCACGGCAATCACCGCCGGCTTCCTGGGCGTCATGCTTATCATGCGGCCAGGCATCGGCGGATTCGACAAATATGCGCTGATGGGCATCGGCGTGGTGGCGGGCGTTGCGGTGCGCGACATACTAACTCGCAGAATACCCGTGTCTATTCCCGCACTCGTCGTGGCGCTCGCCAACAGCCTCCTGGTCATGGCTGCCGCCCTTGCCATCGCACTGTTCGAGGGCGGACTGATCGTGCCGCAAACGACTCAGCTGCTCACGCTTGCGGCGGCTGGCGTTTTCTTGTCGCTCGGCTATCTCTTCATGGTCCAGGCGCTGCGCCATGCCGATATTTCGACCTCGGCGACGATCCGCTTCACTGGTGTTCTATGGGCGCTGCTGTCCGGCACGTTCGTCTTTCACGAGCTGCCGGATGGCTATGCGCTGGCGGGCATAGTGATGATCGTCGCATCGGGCATCTATGCGCTGCATCGTGAGGCGAAGCTCGCCAGGGCCGAAAGGCTTCAGCCGCCCCGATAGGCCCAGAAGCCGTAGGCGGTGAGCAGCACCGCCCAGGCAAGGACGATGGCGCGCAGTGCGGAGCGCGGCACAACTTCCGCCATCCGCATGCTGGCATAGCCGCCGACGGCGGTTCCTGCCGCCATCACCAGGGCGGGCGCCCAGGCGATGAGCCCGAAGGAGGCAAAAAGGACGATGCCGATCAGCGTGACGATGGTGATGACGAAGTTCTTCACCGCGTTCGCCACCAGGAAATTCTCCTGCCCCAGCAACTCATAGATCGCCAGCATGACGATGCCCATGCCAAGGCCGAAATAGCCCCCATAGAGACAGATCGCGAACTCGAATGCGTAGAGAAGCTTCGGGAAGTGGCGCCCCTGAAAAGCATAGGCGCGCTCGAGCGCCCGTTTGACCAGGGGGCCGAGGGCAAACAGCAAGGTGGCGGTGAGGAGCAGCCACGGTACGGCGCGTTCGAAAAAATTTGCCCCCATGGCGATCAAAAGCACGGAGCCCATCGTGCCGCCCAATGCCGCGACGACCGCCCGCAGCGGCAGCGAGTGATGTGCTTCGGCAAGGAAGCGCGCATGCACGGCGAAACCCACGAGATTGGCGGGAGCGAGCGAGATGAAGGCCGAGGCATTGGCGCTGATGGGAGGAAGGCCGGCGGCGATGAAAGCCGGAAAGACGAGAAATCCGGAACCACCTGCGAGGGCGTTGATGCAGCCGGCGAGCAGGCCCACGGCGAACAGAACAAGTGCGGCGGTGAGTGTCATGGTTGCGGGCAGCCTACCATGAAGGCCCGAAGGGCTCTCTCTCGTCATTCCGGCGAAAGCCGGAATCCAGCTTCACTTTGCAGCCGTCCAAAGCTGGACCCCGACTTTCGCCGGGGTGACGAAAAAGGAGGCCGGAATGACCTGGAGGAATCCATCTCCGCTCGCAGGTCCCGGTCGCCCTGGACAAAGGCGTCGCCGCCCCTATGATCTTCCACCCCTCGAGAGCGGAAGGCCGGTGTCACTCCATGTATGTCTTCTTCATTATGGCGCTCGTGACCGCGCAGCGTCTGACCGAGTTCGTCTACTCCTACCGCAACAGCCAGATACTCAAGCAGCAGGGCGGCTATGAAGTCGGCCGCTTTCACTACGTGCTGCTCGTCATCATGCATGCCGCATGGCTTTCGAGCCTGTGGTGGTTCGCATGGGGTGAGCCCGTCTACTGGGCCATGTTCATCATCTATCTGCTCATCCAGGTGATAAGGGCCTGGACCCTGATGGCCCTGGGACCTCGATGGACGATCGAGATCATCGTCACGCCCGATGAAGTGATCCAGGGGAGCCCAACGCATTTCATCAGGCAGCCCAATTACCTGGTGACAGCCGCCGAAATTTTGATGCTGCCGTTGACATTCGGCCTGTGGTGGCACGCAATCCTCTTCACCATCCTCAATGGCGGGATGCTCTATTGGCGCATGCGCATCGAAAGCGAGGCGATCGCACCGGCGAACCGCGACAGCTCAGTGACAGGGCTCTAGCTTCGCGTGCGAGCCGTGGCCGGCGGTCTCGGCGGCCAGTGTCTTGACCGGTATGGTCAGCGCGATCTCCCCTGCCCGGTCGAATTTAAGCCTCAAGGGTAGTTCATCACCGTCCCGCAAGGGCGCCGACAGGCCGGTGAGCATCACATGCAGACCGCCAGGACCAAATTCAACCGCGCTGCGCGGCGGGATCGTAAGGCAGGCGATCTCTTCCATTCGCGCGACATCGCCATCGAAGACGTGACGATGAAGGGCAGCGTGCGAGGCGGCGTCGCTTGCCGCGGCGCGCAGGTGATCGGCCTCTTCGCCCTCATTGACGAGGGTCATGTAGACCACGGTGGTCTTGGAGCCGCCGAGCGAGGCGCGCGCATAGGCGTCGCGAACTTCGATGTCGGCGGCCTTCGCCATCTGGGAAATGGCGAGAAGGGCGGCGAAAGTCAGGATGAGAGCCGCCAGGAGCTCGATCACCATGCGGAAACGCATCATGGAATCCCGTGTCGCATCATTGCGCAAAGGCTTGTTCGCAGGCCATTAGGGCAGGCTCGTGTCGAGTTTACGGTGACAGAGCGTCGCGGCATGTCGCGCTATGGAGCGCAAGCCATGACCATGGCGAGGAAGGGCTTGAGGTTTCTCGTGGCCGCCATGGCTGCGGCACTTTGTCTGACGCCCTGCGCAGCGGCGGGGGAGCCGGTGGCCCTTGAACTCGTCCTCGCCGTCGACACCTCGGCAAGCGTCGATCCGGAAGAGTTCGACCTTCAGGTCAAGGGCATCGCCGATGCCTTCGCGCATCCCGAGGTCATTGCGGCGGTCGAGAGCCTCGGCGGCATGGGCATGGCGGTGACGGTGGTGCAATGGAGCGCGCCCGAAAGCTCAGGTCCTGTCCTGGCCTTCTCGCATGTGTATGACCGGAGAACCTCCAAGGCCTTCGGTTTTCTCGTCGGACTGACCCACAGGCGCAGCACCACCGGAACGACGGCCATCGGCAATGCTGTGGAGCTTTCAGCGGGTCTCATCGACGGCAATGGCTTCGACGGCGACCGCCGCGTCATCGACGTTTCCGGCGACGGGCGCAACAACACGCCGCCCGACATCGAGAGTGTTCGCGACCGTGCCGTGGTGCGCGGCTTCACCATCAACGGGCTGGCCATCCTCAGCGACGATCCGCGCCTCGATGCCTATTATCAGTCGTCCGTCATTGGCGGCAGAGACGCCTTCGTGGAGGTGGCGACGGGCTACGACGAGTTTGCGCAGGCGATCCGGCGCAAGCTCATTCGCGAGATCTATCCGCCCCTGAGCCAGGGAAAGGGCCGCCAGACCTTCGGCCTCAACGCGCCGAAAGCCAAATTGCCCTTGCGTTCGGCTTATTGAGAGCTTGCGAGCGCGCCCTGATGGCGATCGGTCTGCTGGTGCTTGGTGCTGGCCAGCGCCTGCGCGTCATGAACGGCGGGCCATTTGAACATGGCCTGCCTCAGGAAAGGGTGCTTGGTGAGCTTCTTCTGCTCGCCGGCGTCGAACTCGGCGTGGCGGCGGTCGCACCGCTTGGAGACCTCCTCGACGATTTTGAGGCTCCGCGCTTCGGCCTCGGCGCAGGTTTCGGCAACCACGCCTGTTGCCAGCGACTCGGCCTCGGCAGCGCATTGCAGCCAGATCTTGCGATGCGTTTCCTCATGCCGCTTGGCGAAAGCGTAGAACCGATCGAAGCTCTGGCGCAGGGCCGCTTCGATCTTGCGGTCCTCGTCGAGCTGCGGCAGCCGGATGGTGAAGCTCATGTTCATCTTGAAGCTGGCGACCCGGCAGCGCCCTTTCGAGGACACGGTGGACGCCGAAAGATTCGGATCCATGCGCGTCGAGGCATAGGCCTTTCCGCCGCCGACGCGCGGACCGTTGTTGAGCATGGATTCGAACAGGCTTTGAGCGGTGTTGCCGGCAACGAGGTAATGCACGTAGCTGGTCGCCGGTTGGGCCGCCGCTTGCGGACCAAAGCAAATCATTACGGCGGCCACAGTGGCCCCTGCAGCTTTCAAGAGGCAGTGCACGGAAAGCTTCCCCGCTCCCGAATCGTTAACACAGCCTATTGGCCGAAATGCCACAGTTCAATGCGATAATCTGTCGTTGAAATCTTCCCTTCACAAATGCGTGAGGTTTTGAGGCAACAGCGAGATCGGCCAAGCGAGCTTTACGGCCGCGTCGTTGCGTGATGCCGGGCCGACGGCAGGAGGTCGGCCATGATGAGGAAGGTCATGAGCCCCATGCCTGAGTCGTAGATGAACTCGGCGTCCTCTTTGATCTCCGCAATGGTCTTGGGTTTGAGCTCCGGAAGGGCCTCGATGTCGCCGATCGCCACATAGCGCTTGAGCGTCTTGTCATAGGCCCACTGATAATGAACGAGGGCGTTGCGCCGGCGATGCGCCAGTTCAACATCGCCGAT
>DATBMX010000411.1:0-4566 GCA_036554625.1 Aestuariivirgaceae bacterium | reverse complement strand
TAGGGGTCGTCGACCCCCTCATCTTGGGCTCGGCCGAGAATACGCCGCTCGTGCGGGCCGCCAACCAGTGGACTCCCAGCAGGAGGAATTTTTCGTCGTTTCATGTCATCAACCACTCCAATCCGACAAAAAGATCACTGCAAAGCTAGAATCTCCCAAGGGCCCGGGCCTTGCGGCAGATCAAATCGAGCATGGGGGCATTCGCGTTCCTCGCTGGGACTCGGCGAGTGCATTGACCAAACATGCTGGCTCAACCTGCCTTTACTGGCGATGGCAGCACCTGCACTCGGGTAAGGAAGCCCGGCTCGACCGTGATCTTGGCCAGACCGAACTGCTCAATCGTCCAGGCATTGGTAGCGAGGTGCGCTGTCGGACGCGCCATGGTAAAGGCGGAGGGCCCAGCGGCGATGGCGAGCGGCAGCAGAAGCTGATCGGCGAGGTGCAATTCGACCGCCGCACCCGAGACCTGATGCTCGCGCAACGCCAGAACTGCCTCGTCCGCCACGGCTTCGGACGGCTTTCCCTGGCGCCCGTGAGCGGAGAAACTTGCCGCCAAGGTCTCGTAGTCGGCCAACAGAAAAATTCCCGCCCCGGGGCAGACCGCCCTCACCCGCAGAGGTTCGATCTGAACGGGGACGCCAAGGCCGCTGAGGCCTGCACGTGCCCGGTCTGCCATACGTTGGGCGATGTGAGCCGGAAGATTGGCGGCGACGGCCCGGCCCCTGATCCTGACAAGCGGCCCGCGTTCGAGCGCCTCGATCGGCCTTGGCCAGGAGGCGCGAGGCCCTCGGTGCGGTCCTCCTTTGACGTTACACACGACCTCGCCGCCACCAGCGGGATACCAGCCCCAACGTTTCAACTCGGCATCGGCGCTTAGTCCCATCCGGCGCAAGGCAGGCAGGTAAGCATTAGCAAGATCGTCGTACGCCGGCGCCCAATCCTGATGGGTGCCACCCAGCACCACGAGCGTCGAGTCTCTTTGCGCGAAAGCCAAAGGCACGAGAACAGTCTGCAAGATGAGAATGGCGGAACCAGCGCTGCCATGGCCCGCGATTTCCGCGACGTCGAAGCGATAGGAGCCTCCTTGCGGCGGATGGGTCGGAGCAAAGACGAGCTCGCTCGATCGGAGGACATCCCCCGTAAGCTCCGCGTCGCTGATGGCAGCTGCCGCTCTCGTGGCTGAGAGGTGTTGGGGTTGCAGCCCAGGATTGCGGCGCTTGGCTCGGATGTTGACCAGCCGAAACGCCCGCGAGGTGATGGTCGAGAGGCTGAGCGCCGTGCGCAAGATTTGCCCGCCGCCTTCCCCATGCGCACCGTCGATGATGAGAGGGTCGGCTATCTCCCTGCTCCTGGCAAAGACCCGCAAAGGCAACTTCGCTCCGCTAAACCAGAGCTTGCAAGCGCAAGATAGAAAAGGGTTCGGTGAATTTCAGGCTCGGCTTTCGGTGCCCAGCTCGTAGAGCGCCTTGGCGATATGCTCGTGCAGGTCTGGATCCTCGGTGAGCGCAGCCAATACCGCATCATCCCCGAGCAATGCTGTTTCAGAAAGACCGCGATCCCAATCCAAGATGGCGAGGTCCCCCTGCCCCATCCGCATCAGGACGAACAGCTCAGCGCGTGCGCCAGGCATTAGAGCGCAAACTGCCGCGCGCAAATCTATGAGCGCCGGATCGTCAAGGGGCAACGGATCGAAGCCGAGAGCACCGGCAGGATTGTGCTCGCCCCGCGCTGGGCGTGGCACACCCAAGTCTTCTTCAGGAACATTATCGAGGATGACGTCTCTGGCGGCGCGTGCCACTTTCGCCAGGTCTGCGATCTGCCGCGCCTGATCCGCACTAAGCTCTTGCAGCATGGCGGCCTCCTCTTCTCAAACTCACTCACCTTCCTTGAAGAACGGTTCGAGGACCTCGGTGGGACCCTCTGCGGGGTATATGGGACTGTCAATGATCTCGGCGCGAACGAGTTCGGATCGCATCCAGGGTGGCACGCGCATGCCTTTTCCGGGCGGAAAGCGGGTGGGAACCCCGAAGGCCTTTTCGGCTGCCTCGCGTGCGGACGCCTCATTTGGGGCCCGGACGACAACCAATCCGCGATGCGAACTCGACTCCCAGTTCGGGTCCTCTGCGTCGATCGGGGTGAGCCTCCAGATCGGCATGGTCGCTCCCTAAGCTTGGGTGGCGCTGCTTAAATCCAGCCTCAGCTATAGGCTGAGACGGTAGGTACGAAATTGCGATGGATCAACAGCCGCTCTTTCCTCGAAGTTATCGTCGGGTAGCTGGAGCGGCGGCATGGGTCATGTCAATTGCGTGGCCGATTGCATTGTCGGGCCCGCGCACCGCTGTTGTCGTGGAGCCCGGCTCCCTACATTAATATCGAGCACAGCGTCATCGGTGAGTGAGGAAGTGAGGCGTTGCAATGCCTTGGTCGCTAAATATCGGCAAGGTCGGCGGGACCGAGATTCGCATCCATGTCACCTTCCTGCTCTTCCTCGCCTGGATCTGGGCGGTCACCTACATGTCTGGCGGCGCTGACGCGGCGTGGAGCGGGCTGCTCTTCATGGTGCTGTTGTTCCTGTGTGTGCTTGTGCACGAATACGGACATATCCTCGCAGCACGTGCCTTCGGCGTCTCCACTCGCGACGTGACCTTGCTGCCGATCGGCGGCGTGGCGCGGCTTGAGCGCTTCCCCGAGGAGCCTCGGGAAGAATTCCTGATCGCCATCGCCGGGCCAATGGTCAACGTCGCCATTGTGCTGGCGCTGATGCTGGCAGGCGCCAACCCCAATCCGGAGAATCTCGCGACGGCAGACATCACCAAGGTCTCTCTCATCGATCGCCTGGCCGCGGTCAATGTCGTGCTCGCGGTGTTCAATCTCATCCCCGCCTTTCCCATGGACGGCGGCAGGGTGCTTCGCGCGCTGCTCGCCCGGAAGTATGGCTTCGTGCGCGCCACGGAGATCGCTGCCAATATCGGTCAGTGGTGCGCCTTCGCCTTCGGCTTCATCGGACTGTTCTTCAATCCGATGCTGACCTTCATCGCGATCTTTATCTATCTTGCTGCGGCCTCTGAGGCGCGCCTGGCGCAACTGCGCGGGATGTCACGCGGCGTGCCGGTCACGGCTGCCATGATGACCGAAATTAAGGAACTCTCGCCAACGGCCCGCATCGAGGAGGCGATCGAGACCCTGTTACGGACAAGCCAGAACGAATTTCCGGTGGTGGATAAGGATGGCCGCCTTGTTGGCGTGCTCGGCCGCAGCGACATGATCAAGGCGCTGAAAGAGGACGGACCCAACACACTGATCGGCGATGTCATGACGCGCGAGGTTCCGACCATCGATCATCGCCGTTGCCTCGATGAGGCCTTCCGCGTCCTGTTGGAGAAATCGGCTCCTGCGGTCGGCGTGGTGGGTGCTAATGGCCGCCTGCTCGGCCTGATCACCGCGGAGACCGTGGGCGAGATGCTGATGGTACGCGACGCCATGCCCAAAGACTTCCGCTTCGGCGAAGGGGCGAGGCCTGCCGGAGCGTGAGCCGGCATGTCCCTGACGGCGTGCCAGCAAGACGCACCGAAAAAAGCTAGGGACAGATCACCACCACACAGGGTGCGAGTGAAGCGAGCTTCTGCGAGACGCTGCCGAGAAGCAGCCCAGCGATGCGACCCTGTCCCCGCCGGCCGACCACGACTGCATCAATGGCATTGGCCGGGATGTAGGCGAGGATCTCCGTAGCCGGATCTCCTACGATCACAGCGGTCTTGATGCTCTTGGCGCCCTTCTCCTCTGCCTTGAGCCGCGCTCGTGTCGTATGGCTTTGCGCAAGTTCCTGCGCGATGTTCATGAGGCCTCCGTCCAGGTGCTCGATTTGCGCGAACTTCCGCAATTCGACTTCTTCGGAAGGCTCATAGTAAGCGACGGCAAGAATGTGCAGCTCCGCACCATCCATCTTGATCGCAAGTTCTGTCCCGAGCTCAGCCGCCTTCAACGCATGATCAGACCCGTCCGTCGCAATGAGAACACGTTTCATAGGGACCCCCTCTTCAGCCTTTGATGCAGATCATCGGCACAAGCCGCGCCACGCGCCGGGCAAGTCCTGCATGCTCGGCCGCCAAGACGACAGCGCCGACGTCCTTGTAGGCGCCTGGGGCCTCCTCGGCCACGCCGCGCATTGACGGGCTGCGGATGAGAATGCCTCTTTCCGCCAGCTCATCGACGATGCCGCGTCCGCTCCATGCCCGAAGCGCCGCATGGCGGGACATGGCTCGCCCGGCGCCATGACAGGCGGAAGCGAACGACTTCTCTTCGCTCTCCTCGGCGCCGGCCAACACATAAGAACCCGTCCCCATGCTGCCGCCGATGAGTACGGGCTGTCCGATCTTGCGCAAAGCCTCCGGTAGATCAGGATGGCCTGGGCCAAAGGCGCGCGTGGCGCCCTTGCGATGCACGAAGAGTTCGCGAGCCGCACCGTTGGTCCCATGCTTCTCGACCTTGCAGGTGTTGTGCGACACGTCGAAGAGCAAAGTGAGCTCGGTATTGGGGAAGAAGTGCGCGAAGACTTTTCGCGCGTAG
>DATBMX010000379.1:0-8679 GCA_036554625.1 Aestuariivirgaceae bacterium | reverse complement strand
TCGGCACGTATACAGCGCCATCTTTCAGGCGCAGGCAGTAGGGCTTTCGCGGTCCTAAACGCTGCTGGAAAGCAAGCTTGAACAGATCTGGACAAGACTTCCGGGGCTCTGAAGCCTTCGGCAGTCCTCTGGTTTTGGCACTGAGCACAGGGGTTTCCCTTGCTGCAGTGCTTTTAGTTACGCGCGAGTGTCATCGGGTTCGCATTGGGGCGATCCTGGGAATTTTGAGAGAGCAGCGACCGTAAATGCCGACGATCAATCAGCTCATTCGCAAGCCGCGGACTATTCCGTCCTACCGGAACAAGGTCCCCGCGATGCAATCCTGCCCGCAGAAGCGCGGCGTGTGCACGCGCGTCTATACGACAACTCCCAAGAAGCCGAACTCCGCCCTGCGCAAAGTGGCTCGCGTGCGGCTGACCAATGCCTTTGAAGTCACGAGCTATATTCCGGGCGAAGGCCACAATCTACAGGAGCACTCGGTAGTCATGATCCGCGGCGGCCGCGTGAAGGATTTGCCAGGCGTCCGCTATCACATCATTCGCGGGGTGCTCGATACCCAGGGCGTCGTCAAGCGACGGCAGCGCCGCTCGAAATATGGCGCCAAGCGTCCGAAGTAAGGGGAGCACGAGCACATGTCACGTCGTCACCGCGCCGAGAAGCGAGAAATCAACCCCGACCCCAAATTCGGCGACCTCGTCGTCTCAAAATTCATGAACAACTTGATGAATGCCGGCAAGAAGTCTGTGGCAGAGTCCATTGTCTACGGTGCTCTTGAACGCATTCAGTCGAAAACCAAGCAGGAGCCCTTGGGAGTCTTTCATCAGGCGCTCGACAATGTCGCACCTGCAATCGAAGTGCGCTCCCGCCGAGTCGGCGGCGCAACCTATCAGGTTCCTGTGGAAGTGCGGCCCGAGCGCCGCCAGGCGCTCGCCATTCGCTGGCTCATTCAAGCCGCCCGGGGCCGCAACGAGAACACCATGGTGGACCGTCTGTCGGGCGAGCTTCTCGATGCCGCCAATAATCGCGGCACGGCAGTGAAGAAACGGGAAGACACGCACCGAATGGCTGAAGCCAACCGCGCCTTTTCGCATTACCGATGGTAGCCGCTCTGCAGGAGATTTGATATGCCTCGCTCCCATCCCCTCGAGGACTACCGCAACTTCGGCATCATGGCCCATATTGATGCCGGCAAGACGACCACCACGGAGCGTGTCCTCTACTATACTGGCAAGAGTCACAAGATCGGTGAAGTTCACGACGGCGCCGCGACCATGGATTTCATGGAGCAGGAGCAGGAGCGGGGCATTACCATCACGTCTGCCGCCACGACTTGCTTCTGGCAGAACAAGAGACTGAACATCATCGACACGCCGGGCCACGTCGATTTCACGATCGAAGTGGAACGCAGCCTGCGTGTGCTCGATGGCGCGGTATGCGTTCTTGACTCGAACCAGGGAGTCGAGCCGCAGACCGAAACCGTTTGGCGTCAGGGTGATAAATATAATGTCCCTCGCATCGTCTTCTGCAACAAGATGGACAAGACAGGCGCTTCTTTCGAGCAGTGCATCAGTGACATCAGGCAGCGGCTCGGCGCAAGGCCGGTTCCCATTCAGCTGCCCATCGGATCGGAAGCAAACTTCCGGGGAATTGTCGACCTTGTACGTATGAAGGCAGTCGTTTGGGAAGATGAAGCGCTCGGCGCCAAATACCACGACGAGGAAATTCCCGCCGAACTGAAGGATGCCGCCGTCAGGGCGCGCCAAGAAATGATCGAAGCCTGCGTCGAACTCGATGATCAGGCCATGGAGGACTATCTCAACGGCAAGGAGATTGCCAACGAGACCATCAAGAAGCTGCTGCGCAAGGCAGTCGTCACTTCCGCATTTTTCCCGGTGTTGTGCGGCTCTGCTTTCAAGAACAAGGGGGTTCAGCCGCTGCTCGATGCGGTTGTCGATTATCTGCCTTCTCCCCTTGATCGCCCGCCAATCAAGGGTATCGAGGTCAAGACAGGGCAGGAGACGGTTCGCAAGGCGTCCGACGCCGCGCCCTTGGCGATGCTCGCCTTCAAGCTGATGGACGACCAGTATGGCGTTCTCACCTTCTGCCGCATCTACTCCGGCAGGCTCGAAAAGGGCACGGGCCTTTTGAACTCGACCCGTGAAAGGTCGGAGCGCGTCGGCCGCATGGTGCTGATGCACGCCAATTCCCGTGAAGAGATTTCGGAGGCCTATGCTGGCGATATCGTGGCTCTCGTCGGCCTGAAGGACACGCGCACGGGCGACACGCTGTGCGATCCTGCGCATCCGGTCATTCTCGAGAAAATGGAGTTCCCTGACCCCGTCATCGAGATGGCGGTGGAGCCCAAGACGAAGGGTGACCAGGAGAAGATGGCGGTCGCACTGCAGAAGCTCACCGCCGAGGATCCGTCCTTCCGCGTCATGACCGATCAGGAGTCCGGCCAAACCATCATCAAAGGCATGGGCGAACTTCACCTAGACATCAAGGTGGACATCCTCAAGCGCACCCACAAGGTCGATGTGAATGTCGGCGCTCCCCAAGTCGCCTATCGCGAGACGATTACCCGCAACGCCAAAGTCGATTACACGCATAAGAAGCAGACCGGCGGCAGCGGTCAGTTCGCGCGCGTGATTATCGATGTCTCGCCCAACGAAAAGGGCGGAGGATTCCTGTTCGAGAGCAAGGTTGTCGGCGGCACCGTGCCGAAGGAGTTCATCCCGGGCGTCGAGAAGGGACTGAATTCGGTGCTCACCTCGGGTAATCTTGCCGGGTTCCCAGTCGTCGACATCAAGGTTGCTCTCGTGGACGGTGCCTACCACGAGGTCGACTCTTCGGCGATTGCGTTCGAGATTGCTGGCCGCATGGCTTTGCGCGAAGCGTTGGGGAAGGCCGGCTCGGTCCTGCTCGAGCCGATCATGAAGGTCGAGGTAACGACTCCCGAGGAATATCTCGGAGGTGTCATTGGCGATCTGAACTCGCGGCGCGGCCATATCAGCGGCACGGGAAGCCGCGGCAATGCCCAGATCGTTACGGCCATGGTGCCTCTCGCCAATATGTTCGGGTATGTGAACAATCTGCGCTCCATGAGTCAGGGCCGCGCGAGCTACACGATGCAGTTCGATCACTACGCCGAAGTGCCGGGCAATGTCGCTCAGGAAGTTCAGAAGAAATACGCTTGAAGACCGGTTGGAGATGTAAATGGCCAAAGAGAAGTTTGCACGGACGAAGCCGCACTGCAACATTGGGACGATTGGTCATGTTGACCATGGCAAGACGACGTTGACGGCGGCGATTACGAAGGTTTTGGCGGAGTCTGGTGGGGCGACGTATACGGCGTATGATCAGATAGACAAGGCGCCGGAGGAGCGTGCGCGTGGGATTACGATTTCGACGGCGCATGTCGAGTATCAAACGGAGAAGCGGCATTATGCGCATGTCGACTGTCCTGGCCATGCCGACTATGTGAAGAACATGATCACCGGGGCGGCGCAGATGGACGGGGCGATTTTGGTGGTATCGGCGGCGGATGGGCCGATGCCGCAGACGCGCGAGCACATTCTTTTGGCGCGGCAGGTGGGGGTTCCGGCGCTGGTGGTTTATCTGAACAAGGTCGACATGGTGGATGATCCGGAGCTGTTGGAGCTGGTGGAGATGGAGGTGCGGGAGCTTCTGTCGTCCTATCAGTTTCCGGGCGACAAGATCCCGATTGTCCGGGGCTCGGCGCTGGCGGCGTTGGAGGACAAGGACGCTGAGCTTGGCAAGCAGTCGGTTTTGAAGCTGATGGCGGCGGTGGACGAGTATATACCGCAGCCTGACCGGCCCAAGGATCAGCCGTTTTTGATGCCGATTGAGGATGTGTTTTCGATTTCGGGGCGTGGCACGGTGGTGACGGGGCGGATTGAGCGCGGCGTCATCAAGGTTGGCGAGGAGGTGGAGATTGTCGGGATCCGGCCGACGACGAAGACGGTGGTGACGGGGGTGGAGATGTTCCGCAAGCTCCTCGACCAGGGGGAGGCTGGCGACAATGTCGGGGCGTTGCTGCGCGGCATCGAGCGCGACGGGGTGGAGCGCGGACAGGTTTTGTGCAAGCCGGGCTCGGTCAAGCCGCACAAGAAGTTCAAGGCGGAAGCCTATATTCTGACCAAGGAGGAGGGGGGACGGCACACGCCGTTCTTCACCAACTACCGGCCGCAGTTCTATTTCCGCACCACCGATGTGACGGGGGTGGTGCAGTTGCCGCAGGGCACCGAGATGGTGATGCCGGGCGACAATGTGACCATGGATGTCGAGCTCATCACCCCCATCGCCATGGAGGAAAAGCTGAGGTTCGCCATCCGCGAAGGCGGCCGAACCGTCGGCGCAGGCGTCGTCGCACAAATCGTGGAGTAGAGATATGAACAATGCCGGAGATGGGCTGGGTTCACTCCGGCTTCCAGGCTTATAGGGGTATAGCTCAGTTGGTAGAGCGGCGGTCTCCAAAACCGCAGGTCGGGGGTTCGAGCCCCTCTGCCCCTGCCAGCCGACAAGGGCTGACGGATAAGCCGCTTAGATCAACTCAAGGTAACTCGTGAAAACAAACCCGATCCAGTTCTTTCAGCAGGTCAGGCAGGAAGGTGCCAAGGTCACTTGGCCGACGCGCAATGAAACCGTGATTACCACAATCATGGTGCTGATCATGGTTGTCCTCGCCTCCTTCTTCTTCCTCGGCGTCGATGCTGTGCTGAAATGGCTGGTAGAGGATCTGATTTTCGCACTTTGACGAGGCTCACGGCGAACACATGACGAAACGTTGGTATATTGTTCACGCCTATTCGAACTTCGAAAACAAGGTGGCGGAGTCGATCAAGGAGCAGGCAGCCCAGAAGGGCCTCGGCCATCTTTTTGAGGAAGTGCTTGTGCCGACCGAAGAGGTCGTGGAGCTGCGCCGCGGCAAGAAGATCGCGAGCGCGCGGCGGTTCTTTCCTGGCTATGTGCTTGTCAAGATGGAAATGACGGACGAGGCTTACCATCTTATCAAGAATACGCCGAAGGTGACGGGATTTCTCGGTTCGGACAACAAGCCGAGCCCTATCAGCGAGGCGGAAGCCAACCGCATATTGCATCAGGTCCAGGAAGGCATCGAGCGGCCGAGGCCCTCGATCCAGTTTGAAATCGGCGAGCAGGTGCGCGTCGCCGACGGACCCTTCGCCTCGTTCAACGGTCTCGTCGAGGAGGTGGACGAGGAGCGCTCGCGGCTCAAGGTGGCAGTGTCGATCTTTGGTCGCGCGACGCCAGTGGAGCTGGAATACGGGCAGGTTGAGAAGATTTGACAGGCGTGGGAGGCCGGCTGGCTGCCATCAGGCAGTGCATCTGGAGGCCGCACCACTGACCTCGGGTTAGCCGCAACGGCGAGGGATTGAAAAGGATGGCAAAGAAGATAACAGGCTACGTCAAGCTTCAAGTTCCGGCAGGGCAGGCAAACCCTTCTCCGCCGATCGGTCCCGCGCTTGGCCAGCGCGGCCTGAACATCATGGAGTTCTGCAAGGCGTTCAATGCAAAGAGTCAGGGAATGGAGCCGGGGTCGCCCGTTCCCGTGGTCATCACTATTTACCAGGACAAGACCTTCACCTTCGAGATGAAGGCTCCGCCTGCCTCCTACTTCCTCAAGAAGGCCGCCAAGATCAATGCCGGGTCGAAGGAACCTGGCCGAGGCGGCGCGATCGGTAGGGTAACAATGGCCCAGTGCCGGGAAATTGCCGAAAAGAAGATGGCTGGCCTGAACGCCAAGGACATTGAGGCAGGCGCGCGCGAGATTGCGGGATCTGCGCGCTCCATGGGTCTTGAGGTGATGGAGTAGGTTCATGCCCAAAATCGCGAAAAGAGTTGCGCGCAACCAGAACGGAGTCGAACGCGGCAGGGCCTATCCGCTCGAACAGGCGCTGAAGCTGGTCAAAGACCGTGCCAACGCAAAGTTCGATGAAACTATCGAGATCGCAATGAACCTCGGTGTGGATCCGCGCCATGCAGATCAGATGGTCCGCGGCATCTGCAACCTGCCGAATGGCTCAGGCCGCAAGCTGCGGGTAGCTGTGTTCGCCAAGGGCCCCAAGGCTGAAGAAGCAAGGACGGCCGGCGCCGATATTGTCGGGGCGGAGGATCTGGTCGATATCGTCAACAAGGGCACAATCGATTTCGACCGCTGCATCGCCACTCCTGATCTGATGCCGCTGGTTGGCCGGTTGGGAAAGGTGCTGGGTCCGCGAGGCCTCATGCCCAACCCTAAGGTCGGCACCGTGACTATGGATGTCGCAGGCGCGGTCAAGGGCGCAAAGGGCGGCGCTGTCGAGTTCCGCGTGGAAAAGGCCGGCATTGTGCAGGCGGGCGTGGGCAAGGCCAGTTTTTCGGAGGACCAATTGGCGGGCAATGTGAAGGCCTTTGTCGATGCGGTGCTCAAGGCCCGGCCACAGGGGCAGAAGGGAACTTTCGTCAAGAAAGTTTCACTGTCTTCGTCACAGGGTCCCGGCGTGAAGGTCGATCTGGCAAGTATGACGCAGAGCGCATGAAACGAGTTTCCGTCCGACGCCAAAGGCCGTGAGCCAAGGCGCCGGACGGTTTGATCCTGACGCTTATGGCAGCGGGGTCAAAAACCTGTCCGAGATTGCAGGCGCGGGCAAGCAGGTCCGCTTAAACCACCAGCCTGCATGAGATGGGAAACAAACGGTTCTTTGGCCGCAAGGCCCGAGGTTCGGTTTGGACCTTTCGAACCCGGATGTTCGCGACAAAAGAAAAGCGAACCTGACGGGGGACAGGCATGAGCGCCACGCGGGCAGCACCCGCATGGCAGGTCCAACAGCGGACACTCCCATTGAGTGATCCGTGAAGTAGGAGAGAGCAAGTGGATAGAGCCGAGAAAAGAGAGCTCGTCGCGACGCTAAGCACCGTGTTCAAAAAAGCCGGTGTGATCGTCGTGGCCCACAACAATGGCATCACCGTCTCGCAGATGAACGATCTGCGCAGCCGGATGCGCAAGGCGGGTGCGGCGGTCAAGGTCGCCAAGAACCGCCTGGCGATGCTGGCTCTTGATGGCACCGACGTTGCAGGGATCAAGGACCTCTTCAAAGGTCCGACGATGATTGCTTACTCATCCGATCCCGTTACAGCTCCGAAGATCGTTTCTGAATTCGCCAAGGGTCATGAAAAGCTCGTGGTGCTCGGAGGCGCGCTTGGAACGTCAACTCTCGACGCCAAAGGCGTCAAGGAGCTTGCCGAACTACCCTCGCTTGATCAGCTGCGAGCCAAGCTCGTGGGACTGCTGCAAGCGCCGGCGACGCGAATTGCAGGCGTTCTCCAGGCGCCTGCCGGCCAACTCGCCAGGGTGTTCAACGCATATGCCACCAAGGATGCTGCGCCGGATGGTGCCTCTTAAAGGTCAAACTGAACTCAGGGAAAAAACAACATGACTGATCTTGCCAAAATCGTAGACGATCTTTCGAACCTCACCGTTCTCGAGGCGGCCCAGCTCTCGAAGATGCTTGAAGAGAAATGGGGAGTGTCGGCGGCAGCGCCAGTGGCCGTCGCCGCACCGGGCGGTGCGGCCGCTGCCGCAGCGCCAGTCGAGGAGAAGACTGAATTTACGGTCGTTCTTGCCGCTCATGGCGATAAGAAGATCGAGGTGATCAAGGAGGTGCGCGCCATTACCGGATTGGGCCTGAAGGAGGCCAAGGATCTCGTCGAGGGCGCGCCTAAACCCGTCAAGGAAGGCGTCAACAAGGCCGACGCCGAGGCGATGAAGAAGAAGCTCGAAGCCGTCGGAGCCAAGGTCGAGCTCAAGTAGTCGAAATTACCAGAAGAATCCGCCCGGCGTGAGCTACGCCGGGCGGCTAACACCAGTTTCGCAAAGGGTCGACAGAATGCAGACGCTCGCCGGACGTAAAAGGGTTCGCAGGTTCTTTGGAAAGAACGCGGAAGTCGCCGAGATGCCGAATCTCATCGAGGTCCAGAAGGAATCCTATGATCAGTTCCTGCAAGTGAACGAGCCTGAAAGCGGTCGGACCAATGAAGGTCTGCAGGCCGTCTTCAAGTCGGTTTTTCCGATCAGCGACTTTTCCGGCCAAGCGATGCTCGAGTTCGTCCGCTACGAGTTCGAACCGCCCAAGTATGATGTCGAAGAGTGCCAGCAGCGCGGCATGACCTATGCAGCGCCTCTCAAAGTCACCTTGCGACTGATCGTTTTCGAAGTTGATCAGGAGACCGGCGCCAAGTCGGTCAAGGACATCAAGGAGCAGGATGTCTACATGGGCGACATTCCGCTAATGACCTCGAACGGCACCTTCGTCGTCAACGGCACGGAACGCGTGATCGTCTCCCAGATGCATCGCTCGCCGGGCGTCTTCTTCGACCACGACAAGGGCAAGACCCATTCGTCCGGCAAACTTCTGTTCGCCGCCCGCATCATTCCTTATCGTGGGTCGTGGCTCGACTTCGAGTTCGATGCCAAGGACATCATTCATGTACGCATCGACCGCCGTCGCAAGCTGCCGATCACCACGCTGCTCTATGCCCTCGGCCTCGATAGCGAGCAGATCCTGCACTACTACTACCGGCGCATTCCCTACACCGAGACCAAGGAGGGCGGCTGGCGCACGGTGTTCGATGCGCAACGCTATCGCGGGCTGAAGCCCT
>DATBMX010000359.1:0-3948 GCA_036554625.1 Aestuariivirgaceae bacterium | reverse complement strand
CGCCAATGTGCATCGCGGCCTGCATACGCTTTCCAACCTGGCGACCCAGAATTTCGAGACTGCGCGCGAGACCGTGCGCCGCTTCCTCAATGCGAGAGAGCCTGGCGAGATCGTCTTCGCCCGCAACGCCACCGAGGGCATCAATCTCGTCGCCCAGAGCTTCGGCGGGATGGTTTTGCGGGAGGGCGACGAAATCGTGCTGTCCATCATGGAGCACCACTCCAACATTGTCCCCTGGCATTTCCATCGGGAACGCAGCGGTGCAGTAATCAGATGGTCGCCGATAGACGATGATGGCAACTTCCTTCTGGACGAGTTCGAAAAGCTGTTGAGCGAGCGAACCAAGATCGTCGCCATCACGCACATGTCGAACGCGCTCGGCACCATCGTTCCGGTAAAGGAGGTCATTCGCATCGCCCATGCGCGCGGCATCCCTGTACTTGTCGACGGCAGCCAAGCGGCTGTTCACATGCCTGTCGACGTGCAGGACCTCGATTGTGACTTCTATGTTTTTACCGGCCACAAGACCTATGGCCCCACGGGCATAGGCGTGCTCTACGGCAAGGCGGAGCATTTGAAACGCATGCCGCCCTATCAGGGCGGCGGCGAAATGATCGGCGAGGTTTCAGAGGATTGGATCACCTATGCCGACCCGCCGCATCGTTTCGAAGCGGGAACGCCGGCCATCGTTCAGGCCATCGGGCTCGGCGCGGCCCTCGACTACATGATGCGCCTCGGCCGGCAGAAGATCGCCGCGCATGAGGCAACGCTTCTCGACCATGCCACCGAGCGTCTTCAGGAGATGAACTCCATCACCCTCTATGGCCGGGCGCGCGACAAGGGCGCCATTCTATCCTTCTCCATGAAAGGCGCTCACCCGCATGACGTATCGACCGTGCTCGATCGTTATGGCGTGGCGGTGCGCGCCGGCACCCATTGCACCCAGCCTCTGCTCGCACGATATGGTGTGACGGCCACCTGCCGCGCCTCCTTTGCCATGTACAACACGCATGAAGAGGTGGACCGGCTGGCCGATGCGCTACTGGCGGCGCAGCGGATTTTCATGTGAGGATAGGGCAATGAGCGAAGCGGAAGCAGCGGTGGAAACGGCAAGGTCGGCGCCTCAGGCGAGTGCGCTGCCGCCGGACGAGCTCAACCGCCTCACGGACGGCATCGTCGCCGCGCTTAAGACCGTCTATGACCCCGAAATTCCTGTCGATATTTACGAATTGGGGCTTATCTATAAGGTTGATATCGATGACGACCGCAATGTCGCCATCGAGATGACGCTCACCGCCCCCGGCTGCCCGGTGGCCGGCGACATGCCGGGCTGGGTGGAGAACGCGGTGGGCGCCGTGGAGGGCGTCAATGGCGTGAAGGTTAATCTTGTCTTCGAGCCGCCCTGGGACCATTCGCGGATGTCGGACGAGGCGCGCGTCGCCCTCAACATGTGGTAGACTGAAGGCTGAGTGATCAATGACGATCATGCGACCGAGACCGAAAGTGATGAGCCTTACCGAGGCGGCCGCCGAGCGCGTGCGCGACATAATGCGCCGCAGCGAGCGGCCCGTGGCGGGCTTGCGCGTCGGCGTCAAGAACGGCGGCTGTGCCGGCATGGAATACACCATGGAATGGGCCGACCGTCAGGAGCCGCTCGACGAGGTGATTGAGGACAGGGGTGTCAAGATCTTCATCGATCCCAAGGCCGTTCTGTTTCTTCTCGGCACCGAGATGGACTACCGCATCGACACGCTGAAATCGGGTTTCGTCTTCAACAATCCCAACCAGACGTCGGCCTGCGGCTGCGGCGAGTCCGTGCAGCTCAAACCCGCCTCCGAGACCGCCTAAGTCCCCGGCATGCCTGCCGGCGCGCAGTTCATCGAGTTCATAAAGGATCAGATGTCGGACTTCGGCCCTGTGTCGGTCCGGCGCATGTTCGGCGGCGCCGGCGTTTCTCACCAGGGCGTGACTTTCGCCATCATCATCGAGGAGACGCTCTACCTCAAGGAAGATGCGCTCAACGCAGCCGATTTTGATGCCGAGTCTTTGGAGCGGTTCTCTTATGCAGCCAGGGGCGGCAAGCGCATCGAGATGCGCTATCGCCGGGCGCCGCCGCGGCTCATGGACGATCGCGATGAGATGGCGCTCTGGTGTCGAAAGTCCTACGAGGCAGCGCTGCGCGCCAGGAGCGAAAAATATGCCTGACTTTCCAATTGTCGACAGTCATGTTCATCTCTGTGACCCGGGCAGATTCGGCTACAGCTGGACAAAGAATGCCCCCTCCTTGAACAGACAGGTACTGCCGGCGGACTTCAGCAGGGCGGCTGGTCCGGTTCAGATCGAGCAGTACGTTTTCGTCGAAGTCGATGTCGACTTCCCTCAGCACGTGGATGAAGCCGAATGGGTAGAAAGTCTGTCGCGGGACGACAAGCGGCTTGCCGGCATTGTTGCGGCGCTGCCGCTAGAGAGAGGCAGGGCGATAGAGGAAGAGCTTGCTCGGCTTCGCCGGAACAGGAAACTCAAAGGGGTAAGAAGGCTCATTCAAAGCCAACCCGACCCCGACTTCTGCATTCGCCCGCATTTCCTCGAGGGCCTCAAACTAATCGCAAAATACGATCTGCCCTTCGACATCTGCATTCTGCACCATCAGATGCCGAGCGTAATCAGAATGGTGCGTAGCGCCCCCGACATGCGATTTGTTCTTGACCACATCGGCAAGCCGGGTATCAGCGCCGGCATTCTTGATCCGTGGCGGCAGCAGTTGAGAGAACTTGCATCGATGCCGAATGTTCACTGCAAGATCTCCGGCGTCATCACGGAAGCCGACCACAAGAATTGGACTCGCGAACAGCTCAAGCCATACATTGCCCACGCCATCGAGACCTTCGGCTTTGATCGCGTCATGTACGGCGGCGACTGGCATGTCATCGAACTAGCGGGGACCTACCCCGCGTGGGTTGAGATCGTTGATTGGGTGACGGAGGGCGCAACGGCGGAGGAAAGGCGGAAGCTCTTTCGCGACAATGCCATTGGCTTCTATCGCCTCAGTTGAGCAAATCAATCGCCATCCAGGTCCTTAAGCAAAACACTTACCGTAAGTTGCCCGGTTGATTGCGTGCCAAACAGCAAATGGGGGAGTATGCTGCCATGCTGCCTGGGTGAAACCTGCAAGAGTCGGGGTAGAATCAACGGGAAGGACTTGCGACAGGGTTGCGAACGATCAGGAGCTCAACCCGATTACTGTCACTAAAGGACAATCCATGGGGAACTTCAATTATCACAGTCCTGGCGAGCTCTATTATCCAAAAGCCCCGGCCATCAAACGCAAGCCGCCCATCACATACCGTCGTTTCGCTACCGCCGCGGAGGCCCTCCGCTATGCGATCGAGAGCTTTCCTGCCCTGGTTCTGCAAGGCTGTTACATGGAGGTGGAGGGGGAGCGCTACGACGCCAATCAGATGAGAGAGCTCTATGACAGCGCAGAGTATCCTTTCAAACGAATAGAGCAGTAAAAAGCGCAGGCACCTGCGCTACCCTTCCATTTGATCGTCATTCCGGCCCCCGCGTCCGTCCTTCGTCATGGCCAAGCTCGATCAAGTTGATCCGGCCTTTCCTAGACTCGTCACCCCGGCGCAATCCGGAGTCAAGCTTTGGGTGTGTGCAAAATAAGGCTGGATTCCGGCTTTCGCCGGAATGACGAGGGAGACATAGGGTAGGGAGTTCTGGAGCGAGGATCTACCGCACCGGCCGCGCCAGAAACGCGGGCAGGTGATCGTTGAATCCATGGCCTTGTGCCGAATCGCGCCGCGGCTGGCGCTCGGGCCGCCGATGCGGCCGTACGGGCGCCATAGGCTTCGCCGCTGTGGCAGGCTTGGCGGGCCGCTCTGCCTGTCCATGCCCCTCGTGGGGTTTCGCCTTGGCCGCTTTCTGGCGAACGTGGCTGCGTTC
>DATBMX010000352.1:0-8388 GCA_036554625.1 Aestuariivirgaceae bacterium | reverse complement strand
CGAACATGCCGGCAACGATCTTGTTATCGGAATTGGGTACGACGGCGCGTACCGCAATGGTGCGCGTTGCCTCGTCCACCTTGGCGTCGACGACATCGACCGTGCCCTTGAACACTTCGCCCGGATAAGCGCGATAGGAGGTCTCCACGACCTGGCCCGGCCGGAGCTTGGCGTAGTCGTCCTCCGGAACGGTGAAGTCGACATAAACGGGGTCGATCGTCTGCAGCCACACGAGCGCCTGTCCGGCCTGCACAAACGCCCCGACGTCAACTTTTCGGATACCCAGGCGTCCCGCCCACGGCGCCTTGACATTCTTGTCCTCGATGACCGCCTTCACCCTGTCGATCTGCGCCAAAAGCTCGGCGCGCCGCGCCTCGGCCGCCTGCAGTTCACGCTGCGGGGAAATGCCCTGGGTAGCGAGCTTTCTGTTGCGCTGAAGCTCCTGCTCGGCATTTTTCAGAGAGGCCTGCAGATTCCTGAGATCCGCCTGTTCGGCATCGTCGTCAAGCTGAACCAGCGGCGCGCCTTCCTGAACGTGCGCGCCGGAATCGAAGAAAAATTTGCGCACGGTTCCCGCGGCGCGCGGTGCAACGTCAATCCCGTTTATGGCCTTGACCGTTCCGATCGACTTCACATAGGGCGGCCATTTCTCAAGCTTGGCCGGCTCCGCCGAGATGGTTTCAACAGGCGGCGGGGCCCCGAGAATGGCCTGATTGATCATCTGGGGAAGGAACACGAGCTGGAAATAGGCGAGTCCGCCAATAAGCAGTCCGAAGATCACCCCGATTATGAGAAAGCGTTTGATCATGAGGCGCCCTAGATAATGCTGCAGTAGCGAACTGTAAACCGCCCCGCGAAAAGTTGATGACCGACCCTGTGGAGTAAATTTGTATAGTATCGAGCGTGACTTAAGCAGAGTTTACACTGCCGCAGCCTGCGCTGGATGACAGAGCATCAAGGTCTAAATCTGTTGTTTGTTCCAGCCAGATAGGTATTACTCAGTGCCTCGCAGAATATCCGAGAGCCTGGTTTGGGGACCATGAAGGATTGGCAGGGGGTATTCCCGTCGATCACGACCAAGTTCGACGCCAGGGATCATATCGACGTGCCGGAAATGGAGCATTGCATCGCAATGCAGCTCGATGCGGGTGTGCACGGGCTAATTCTCGCCGCCCCGATCGGCGAGGCGCACATGCTCGACATGCTGGAGAAGATAGAGGTCCTCAAGGCGGCCAGACGGGTGGTTGCCGGTAAGATCCCGGTGCTCATGACGATCTCCAATTCCTCGACGAGAGAGGCTTGCCTTTTCGCCGAAGCCTCGGCCAGTTACGGCGCCGATGGTCTGATGGTGATGCTGGACGGTCCGTTTCTGCCAGACCCCTCCGAGATCGAGGCGCATTGTCGCGCCGTTGCGAGAGCGAGCGATCTTCCCCTTATGATCCTGAACAACCCCGCTGACTATGGGACCGACCTGTCGCCCGAACTGCTAGCAAGATTTGCCGACGAGCCCCTGGTCCGGGCCGTCGCGGATGCCTCGGGCGATGTCAGGCGCATCACGCGCATCATCAATCTCACCGGCGCTCGCTACGAGCTGTTTGCAGGCGCGGATTCGCTGGCGTTCGAAAGCCTGATCTTGGGCGCAAGCGGCTGGGCCGCCGCCATCGCCGCCACGTTCCCGAAGGAGACGGTCGCGATCTGGCGCTACGCGATCGCGGGCCATGTCGAGGAAGCGCGGCGCATCTATCGCTGGTTTCAGCCCCTGCTCGATCTGGGAAATCCGCCGAAACAGATTCAAAAGGTGAAACTCGTCGAGCGCATGGTGAACGGTTCAAGCGAGCGGTGCCGGTTACCGCGCCAGCCGCTGTCGGGTGAAATGCGCGAAGCGGTGGAGAAGACGGTGCGCTATGCGCTGGCGGCCCGGGCAGGAATTCTTGTTCATCCGCCGGCGGCGGAATGACGGGGCTTGCCGCCTTTTTCTCTGGCTCGGCCCGGCCCTCTCCGGTACAGCTTCAAGGACCTTGTGGAGATTGCTCGCGTTTCGCAAACAAAGTTGGTCATGGCGACAACCAGCACTTGCAATCGAAAAACGCTCAGTCTAAGGAACGCGCCCAGTTCGGTGTAGGCAACACCGGGTGGGACGGGTCAAAGGGGTGCGTATGGAGTACTTTCTCCAGCAGCTCATCAACGGCATTACGCTAGGTTCCATATACGGTCTCATCGCCATCGGCTACACGATGGTTTATGGCATCATCGGCATGATCAACTTCGCCCATGGCGATGTGTTCATGGTGGGCGCCTTCATCGCGCTGATGGTGATCATCGCAATTGGGCTCGTTGCCTCGACGAGCTTTGTGCTGACGTTTCTCGCTCTCGTTTTGGTGCTGCTCATCGCCATGGCGGTCGCGGGCATTCTCGGCTGGACGATCGAGCGAATCGCCTATCGGCCGCTGCGCGGCTCTTTCCGCCTGGCGCCGCTCATCACGGCGATCGGCATGTCGATCATGCTGCAGAATTATATCCAGTTCAGTCAGGGCGCGCGCGTGAAGCCGCTGCAGCCCATCATAGGCGGCGGCTACACGGTGATGCAGAGCGGCGGTTTCGCCGTGCAGCTGTCGAATATCCAGATCATCATCGTCATCATCACCGTCTGCTTGATGGCGGGCTTCACCTATATCATCACGCAAACGCCGCTTGGGCGCGCGCAGCGCGCCTGCGAGCAGGACATGAAAATGGCGGGCCTGCTCGGCGTGAATGTCGACCGCACGATTTCTCTGACCTTCGTCATCGGCGCGGCCCTCGCCGCCGTCGCAGGTCTCATGTATCTGCTCTATTATGGTGTGATCGATTTCTATATCGGTTTCGCGGCGGGGGTTAAGGCCTTCACTGCCGCTGTTCTCGGCGGCATCGGCTCGCTCCCGGGCGCTATGCTGGGCGGCATCGTGATCGGGTTGATCGAAGTGTTCTGGTCGGCCTATTTCTCGGTCGAGTACAAGGATGTGGCGGCCTTCTCCATGCTCGCCATGGTGCTGATCTTTCTGCCCCAGGGCCTGCTCGGCAAGCCGGAGATCGAGAAGGTCTAGCCATGGCGATCGCCGAAGCAAAGCCAATCACCCATTCGCGCGCTCTCGACCTTCCGGCTATTGTCAAGGATTGCCTTCTCGCAACGCTCGTCACTTTCGCCATTGCCTTCCCCACACTCGGCATCAAGACGGACTCGACGGGCGGGCTCGACATCATCCTGCGCTACAGATGGTCGGCGGTTTTCATAGCCTGCGCAGTGGTCTTCGCTGGCAGGCTCCTGCTCCACGTCCTGGTTTGGAACCGCAGCGCGGCCGCCGCGGCCGCTCCGTCGGCGCTGGCAGAGCGGCTGACATCCCTGGAACTCGGCCGGTACCTCGGGCCGGCCGTTCTCGCCTTGGCGGTCGTGATGCCGTTCATGCCCTTCACCGATCGATATGTGATGGACGTCGCGATTCTCATCGTGACCTACATCATGCTGGCCTGGGGCCTGCAGGTGGTCGTGGGGCTCGCGGGGCTCCTCGACCTCGGCTATGTGGCCTTCTATGCGGTCGGCGCCTATTCCTATGCGCTCCTCGCCCAGCATTTCGGCTTCAGCTTCTGGATCTGTCTGCCGCTCGCAGGGATTCTCGCCGCCTTCTGGGGCATCATTTTGGGCTTTCCCGTGTTGAGGCTGAGGGGCGACTATCTGGCCATCGTCACGCTAGCCTTTGGCGAGATCATCCGCCTCGTCCTGTTGAATTGGCACGAGTTCACCGGCGGCCCGAACGGTCTTTCCAACGTGCCGCGGCCCTCGTTCTTCGGCATTCCGTTCAGCCGCGGCGAAGATGGTTTCGCCGCCACCTTCGGGCTCGAATTTTCGAACCTGCACCGGCTCATGTTTCTCTACTATCTCGCCATGGGGCTGGCGCTCGTCACCTTCTTCGTCACCAATCGGCTGAGGAAGCTGCCCATCGGGCGGGCGTGGGAGGCCTTGCGAGAAGATGAAGTCGCCTGCCGATCGCTTGGCCTCAACACGACCAATACGAAGCTCACTGCCTTTGCCATCGGCGCGATGTTCGGAGGCTTCGCCGGCTCGTTCTTCGCCACCAAGCAGGGTTTCATCTCGCCTGAAAGCTTCAACTTCCTCGAATCGGCGACCATTCTCGCCATCGTCGTGCTGGGCGGCATGTCGAGCCAGATCGGAGTTGTTCTGGCTTCCGTCGTGATGATCGGCGGCCTCGAAGTGCTGCGTCAGCTGCATTTCCTCAAGCTCGTCTTCGGAGCCGACTTCGATCCTTCGCAGCTTCGCATGCTGCTCTTCGGAATGGCCATGGTGCTCGTCATGCTGTGGAAACCGCGCGGGCTCGTTTCCTCGCGCGAGCCCAGCGTTTTCCTCAAAGAGAAGAAGACCGTCTCCTCCGACCTCGTCAGCCAGGGCCGCGGATGATGAACGGGGGCTGGACGCAGGATCCGATACTCACGGTCGAGCATTTGACGATGCGCTTTGGCGGTCTCGTCGCCGTCGACGATGTGTCCTTCACCGTTGGACGCAACGACATCACCGCTCTCATCGGTCCCAATGGCGCGGGAAAGACCACCGTCTTCAATTGCCTCACCGGCTTCTATAAGCCCACGGAAGGGCGCATCACGCTTCGTCACGGCGACAATGTGTATTTCCTGCTTGAGCGGATGGACGATTTTCGCATCGCTTCCATCGCCAAGGTGGCGCGCACCTTCCAGAACATCAGGCTATTCAGCGGAATGACCGTTCTCGAGAACCTGATGATCGCGCATCACAACACGCTGATGCGCGCCTCGGCCTACACGTTCGGCGGCATATTGGGTTTCAGCGCCTATCGAAATGCCGAGGCGTTGGCCGTGGGGCGATGCGAATATTGGCTCGACAAGGTCGGTTTGACCGAACGCGCCGACGATCCGGCGGGTGATCTGCCCTATGGCGCGCAGCGGCGGCTGGAGATTGCGCGCGCCATGTGCACCGATCCCCTGCTCTTGTGCCTCGATGAGCCTGCCGCCGGACTCAATCCGCGCGAGTCGGAAGAGCTCAACCAATTGCTGCGCTTCATCCGCGACACGCACAAGATCGGCATACTGCTCATCGAGCACGACATGAGCGTGGTCATGGGCATATCCGATCACGTGATCGTTCTCGACTATGGCCAGAAGCTCTCCGACGGCACGGCCGAGGCGGTGCGGAAGGATCCGGCCGTGATCCGCGCCTATCTCGGCGTTGACGAGAGAGAGCTCGAAGCCGCCGCACGGCAGGGCGACGAGGCGATCAAGGCCGTGGTCCGCGATGTGAAAGAGGTCGAGGCGAGTGCAAGCAAGGCTGCGGGAGAAAAATCGTGACCCGCTCTCTCCTTGCCATACGCGGTGTCGAAACCTTCTACGGTCGCATCCAGGCGCTGCGCGGTGTCGACCTCGAGGTCAACGAAGGCGAGATCGCTACGCTGATCGGTTCCAACGGCGCGGGCAAATCGACGCTGATGATGACCGTGTGCGGCGTGAACCGCGCGCGCAGCGGCAGCATCGTCTATGACGGACGCAACATCACCACCCTGCCCACCCATGAAATCATGCGCCTCGGCATCTCGCATGCGCCTGAAGGGCGGCGCATCTTCCCGCGCATGTCGGTGCTCGAAAACCTGCAGATGGGTGCCGCGACGACCGATCCCAGATATTTCCGCGAGGATCTGGAGCGCATCTATTCGCTGTTTCCCATCCTTCAAAAACGGCAGAATCAGCGCGGCGGCACGCTGTCCGGCGGCGAGCAGCAGATGCTTGCCATCGCGCGGGCATTGATGTCGCGGCCAAGGCTGCTCTTGCTCGACGAACCGTCGCTCGGGCTGGCGCCACTCATCGTCAAGCAGATCTTCGATACGATCCGCGAGCTCAACCGCGATCGGGGGCTGACGGTGTTTCTGGTCGAGCAAAACGCCTATCATGCGCTGCAGCTTGCCCATCGCGGCTATGTCATGGTGAACGGCCGCATCACCATGACGGGTGCGGGCCGTGAGCTTCTGGCGCGGGATGAAATCCGCGCCGCCTATCTCGAAGGCGGGGTGCATTGAGGGAACGCCATGCAACTTGCGCGACTCGTGAGCGAAAGCAATTTCTGGATCTTCTTTTTCCTCACCGTTGTGTTCGGAGGCGGCGCGGCCTTCCTCGCCGGGCGCGCGCTTGCGCAGAAATGGCGGCCCATGTGGCAGCCGGTTGTCTATATGCTACCGCTGGCTATGGCCGTGCGTTTCTTCCACTATGCGTTGTTCGAGGAAACGCTGATTTCGCCTTATTATTTCGTGGTGGACAGCCTCGTGCTCATCGCGGCGGCGCTTTTCGGCTACCGCCTCAAGCGAGTGTCGCAGATGACGAGCCAGTATCGCTGGATTTACGAGAAGGCAGGTCCCTTTGCGTGGAGGGAACGGCAAGGGAACGGCTGACAGCAGGGTTTTGGAGATGCTAGTGTCGCGGCAATTCTTCTCAAGATTGCGTGACAGTCGCATAGGTGGGAGTGAAGAGTTCGCCTCGACGAGGCGAGTAACAAAGGGAGTATCAGAATGAAGAAATTGCTTATGGCGAGCGTAGCGCTCGGCTTCGGCCTCGCCATGTCTGCCTCGGTGGCGCTTGCCGACATACAAGTCGGTTCCGCCGGACCCATGACCGGACAATATGCCTCCTTCGGTGAGCAGCTGAAGCGTGGCGCCGAAATGGCCATCGAGGAGATCAACGCCGCGGGCGGCGTTAATGGCGAGAAGCTCGTGCTTCACATCGGGGACGATGCTTGTGACCCGAAGCAGGCCGTGGCCGTTGCCAACGACCTCGCCTCCAAGGGCGTCGTGTTCGTCGCGGGGCATTTCTGCTCGGGCTCGTCAATCCCGGCCTCGGCCGTTTATGCCGAGGAGAACATCGTCCAGATCACCCCGGCATCGACCAATCCGAAGTTCACGGATGAGCGTCCGGGCCCCGGCATCTTCCGCGTCTGCGGCCGTGACGACAAGCAGGGCATCGTGGCGGGCAACTACCTCGCCAAGGCCTTCAAGGACAAGAAGGTCGCCATTCTCGACGACAAAAGCGCCTATGGCAAAGGGCTTGCCGACGAGACGCGGAAGGCTCTGAACGCCGCCGGCGGCAAGGAGACTCTGAACGAGTCTTACACGGCCGGCGAAAAGGACTACACGGCGTTGGTCTCCAAGCTCAAGAGCGCGGCCGTCGACGTGGTCTATGTCGGGGGCTATCACACCGAAGCAGGCCTCATCCTGCGCCAGATGCGCGATCAGGGCCTGAACGCCCTGATGGTATCGGGCGATGCGCTGGTGACGAACGAGTTCTGGACGATCACCGGACCGGCCGGCGAAGGCACGATCATGACCTTCTCGCCTGATCCGCGCAACAACCCGAAATACGCCGACCTCGTGAAGAAGTTCAAGGACGCGGGCTTCGACCCGGAGGGCTACACGCTTTATTCCTACGCCGCGATCATGGTGTGGGCGGATGCAGTGAAGCGCGCCGGCGGAACCGAGTTCGAGAAGGTCGTCGATGCGCTCAACAAGACCGACATGGATACGCCTGTCGGCCATGTCGCCTATGACGAGAAGGGCGACCTCAAGGAAGCCAACTATGTTTGGTACAAATGGTCGAACGGCGCCTATGCCGAAGACCCGTCGGTCCAGTAGCGGCTGATCCACACGTCGTAACGCCCGCGCGAGGCAACTCGCGCGGGCTTTCCATTGCCAGCGCCTTCATTCAGCGTTACAGCAGGAGCGAGACGCCCGCGATGAGAGCCTTCTTCGTCCAGATTAAATGCGAGCTTGGCGCTGCCTACAAGGTGGCGACCGCCATCGCGGATGCGGAAATCGCATCGGAAATCTATTCGACTGCCGGAGACTACGATCTGCTCGTCAAATTCTATGTCGAGCCGGAGATCGACATCGGGCATTTCGTCAATGAAAATCTGCATGCCGTCCCCGGCATCCGCGACACGCACACCATCATCACCTTTCGGGCCTTCTGATGAGGCCGGGGCCGCTCATTACCGCCATGCTTTGCATCCTCACCGCGCCGCCGGCATTCGCAGCAGATGCCGCCGAACGCGACATATTGGGATTTTCGCCTGACGGACGCTATTTCGCTTTCGAGCAATACGGCGTGCAAGATGGTTCAGGCTTTCCCTATTCCGAGATCTTCATCATCGATCTTGAGGAAGATCGCTGGCTCGAGGGAACGCCCGTTCGCATCCGCCTCGATGACGAGACGCAGAGTCTGGGGAAGGCGCGCGCCGAGGCGAGCGGCAAAGCTCGCGAATACCTGCTGTCGGCGAGGATAGAGGACAATGCGCGCGTGCTGGCCTCGAACCCGGTGAATCAGCGCACG
>DATBMX010000300.1:0-2758 GCA_036554625.1 Aestuariivirgaceae bacterium | reverse complement strand
CACGCGCGTCACCTCGGAGGCGAAGGAGCGCAGCTGGTCCACCATCGTATTGATGGCTTCCTTGAGGAGAAGGATCTCGCCGCGCACGTCGACGGTGATCTTCTTGGACAGGTCGCCGTTCGCCACGGCAATCGTCACATCGGCGATGTTGCGCACCTGGGCGGTCAGGTTGCTCGCCATTGAATTCACGCTTTCGGTCAGGTCTTTCCAGACTCCGGTGACTTCCGGCACCTGCGCCTGGCCGCCGAGTTTGCCGTGCGTGCCAACCTCACGAGCCACGCGCGTCACCTCGGAGGTGAAGACGCCGAGTTGCTTGAGCATCGTGTTGACGATATTGGCCGACTGCAGGAACTCTCCTTTGAGGGGCCGCCCATCGACGTCGAGGCGAACGGTCTGCAGCAGATTCCCCTGGGCGACGGCGGCGATGGCGCGGGTAACTTCCTTGGTCGGCCACAGCAGGTCGTCGATCAGAGTATTGATCGAATTCTCCATCTCGCCCCAGGCACCGGCGGCGACACCGAGTTTCACGCGGTGGCGCGTTTTTCCTTCGCGACCTACGGCTTCGCCGACGGTAGCCAGCTGCTGCTCGAGGCGCTGGTTGGCGGTGACGATGTCGTTGAAGACTCCGGCGACTTGCCCGAATTCGCCGGAATAGGTCGAGGTCATGCGCACGCTGAAGTCGCCGGCCTTCATGGCCCTGAGCGCCACCAGCAGCTCCTGCAGCTCGCCGTTCAAATGGCCATTCGACTTCGGTGCCTTATCCGCTTCGGCCCTTAAGGGTCTCTTTACGGCAAAAGGGGCCTTGCCTTCCTTCTGTGACGTTTCACCGGTTCGGCGCATGTTGGTTCCCGTTTCGCTTCTAAGCGTGAATGACCGTTCCCGTTTTACACGGGGCGGCTGATAAACAAAGCGCTAGTTTGATGCTGAAAGCTGCTGCTGGCCCAGCGCAAGCGCGGGCTGAGACCCGGGCAAATCTAAAAAGCATCTCGCCATCCAGAAGGTTTCCCCGTCCGGCCCCCCAAACGCACAAGAAGTCGTTCGGTTCCGAAAGATTTGAAGAATATTTTCAGTATCCCGGAAGCACCAAAAGCTTGGGCTTGGCGGGGAGGCTTTCTGCCGACAGCATGATGGACGGAGAGGCGGACGTCTCGATTTCGAACACCTCCCTGGCGTTGTCCAGGAAACGGGCAAGCGTCGTCGGCCCGAAATAGTGCATGGGGATGACAAGCCGCGCCTTTAGATCCTTTAGCACGTTCATCATGTTAACCTGAGCCATTGTATAACCCCCATCGACCGGCACCAGCACGACATCGAGCCTGCCCACCCAGCCAACATGCTCTGGCGTCAGCTCGTGATGAAGGTGGCCGAGATGCCCGATGCAAAGCCCCGCCACTTCGAAAATGAAGATCGAATTGCCGTCCGGCACGCGGCCTATGTAACCGCCCCGTATGTCTGTGGTGACGTTGCGGATGCGCACATCTTCAATTTGCAGATCATGCTTGGCTGGCCCACCCTCCGGATTCCAGCCCCGCAGCACGTGCTTGATGGCTGGATCGGGCGTATCGGTATAGTGAGAACGATGCGCCCTGTTCATCGTGACGACGTCGGGGATCACCCCCATGGAGATGCCGGCATAATCAGTGGCGATCGTAAGACCGCCCGGGCTTTCGATGAGAAACGTCGAGTGTCCAACAAAAGTGAGCCGGACCTGGTCGGCCTCGAGCGCTGCAGGCGTGAATGCAGCAGGCTTCGCACGAGGCGCAGTTTCCGCCATGGCCAAGCAGTCGGCGCTGCTCCAGGCGGGCGTGGCGAACAATAGGGAGAATGCAAAGACGATGAAGCTGACATACATGATCAGTGTTCCTCAGCCGTTTGGGTTCTTATAAGCAGAGACACGCCTCGGAGGCTCAAGTGTCGTACAAAATCGCCATCATCGGCATGGGGAAGATCGCCCATGACCAACACGTTCCTGTGATCGCCAAGGATCCCGATTTCGAGCTTGCTGGTGTCGTCAGCCAGCGCGGCGTCTATCCCAAAGGCGTCGCAGGCTTCCGTACCGCCAAGGAGATCTATCGCGCCATTCCCGATCTCGACGCCGTGGCAATCTGCACGCCGCCCAGCGTGCGGCACATGCTGGCGCGTGAAGCCATGATCGCTGGAAAGCATGTGCTGATCGAGAAGCCGCCGACTCCTACGCTTGCTGAGTTGCGCGACTTGGACGAGGAGGCGCGGCGGCGGGGCTGCGTGATCTTCACTGCATGGCATTCGCAGTACAACGCCGCCGTATATGAGGCGCGCTGCCAGCTCCAGGGACAGCGCCTCCGCTCGCTCGACATCGAATGGAAAGAAGACGTGAGGCGCTGGCACCCGGGTCAGGAGTGGATCTGGCAGGCGGGAGGTTTCGGCGTATTCGATCCGGGTATCAACGCGCTCTCAATAGTGACCGCGATTGTGCCGGACCCGCTGTTCGTACAATCCGCCGAACTGTTCTTTCCCAAGAATCGCGACACGCCCATTGCGGCAAAGCTCGCCTTCAGACTTGGAGACGGTTCGAGCGGCCGATATGCGGCGGAGTTCGATTGGCGGCAGACAGGCGAGCAATGCTGGAACATCTCCATCGAGACGATGGAGGGCGCGGTTCTCAAACTCGCCAAGGGCGGAGCGAGGCTCGAAACGGACGGTCGGCTCGCAATCGAGGAACGACCGCAGGAATACGAGGCGATCTACCGGCGCTTTGCCGAACTGCTGTCGACGCGCC
>DATBMX010000258.1:0-3757 GCA_036554625.1 Aestuariivirgaceae bacterium | reverse complement strand
CACGGAAGAGCGCTATACAGTTGTTCTCCCACGCCGAACGGATGCGGGAGAATGTCTCGCCGTCGAGCGGTTCTCTGAGATCGACCCCGAGAATCTCGACACCGATCGCGGGCGACAGTGGCTGGATCGTCAACATGGGGTCCTCCCACTCAGCGGCTGAGTTGACGAAGCAACAGGGCGGCGCCTGCGGCCAGAGCCTTGAGCTTGCCCGCCGCGACCGTGCGGGGCAGCGGCCTCCCGCAATTCGTGCAGCCATAAATCCGCTCGGCGTTGGCGCGCAGTGGCTGCTGCTCTTGTGCTGTACCGGCCGCGCAAAGAACGAGGAAAAGCAGAAGCGACAAAGCAGAAGTCCTGATCGGCATCCCCTTCTCCAAACGCTATCGTCGCGCCCAGAACATACTGAACCGCATGGAAATTGACGAGGACAGGCAGGACGTCCGGCGACAAGCAATGTGGCGTGCCCTGAAGCGGCTCGGGTGACTGACGACGCTAATAACTCTCCTGGCGCGGGTCGGCCTAAACGCAGCCCAGCGCGCGGTCGTCAGCTCTGAGTGAAAGCTGCCCTACCTCGCATGCCACGAAAGTCGGCCGGCCATCGCCAGCAACTGCCGCTCCTGCAGATGGATCAGCCGCTCCGTTGGCGGTGAAAGCGAAGGCGCTGCTCGTAGGCCGACGCCGTGCCCGACGTGACGTTCAAATTGAGGATGATCGGATGATGGTCTGACGGACCACGGCGAAGGACTCGAGCGTCCGTACAGTCCAATCCTCGCGCCATGCACCGATCCAGGCGAAAGGGGATGATGTTGCTTGCAATATGAGTGGGCTTTCGGGGCCCGACATCCTTGAAGCCCGACAGCCTGGTCGGCCCCACAGCATTGTAGTCTCCTACAATCGCAGCCGGACCTTCGAGCGTTCGTGCGATGCGGCTTAACTGCCACCGATTCAGGAATTGTCCGTGCGATAGATGGACGTTCGCGAAGGTCACGACGCCAAAACATACGATCTGCGCCACGCGTGGCGGCACCTTGCCCGGCATCGCAGAGACCGGTAATGGCAGGGCATAGGGCGGCGTCAACGGATGCCGACTCCATGCCGCAAGGCCGTAGATTCGCCCATGCAAGTGTTCACGAAAACAATGCCCGCCGACGATTGTCGGCAAGGCAGCCACTTCCTCGGTCGCTTCCTGCATCAGCAGGAGATCAGGATGATAGCCTTCGATGAGGGCCGCCACATCTTTGACGGCAGCGCCCGTTAGGCGCAGTAAGTTCCAGCTAATGACTCTCACAATCGCTTATCCTCAGGCGAGACGTTCTCTCGACGGTTCGTACGAAACCCGCGCATCGATCAAATCAAAAGCTCCGCAAAAGGTATTGCACAAATTTGTCATCTGCGTCGCAGGCTGCCATCACCCAGCGTTATGGAGCGCCGCGCTCTGAAGCCCTATTCGACGGGGTGGGATGGGCTGTCAGTGCCTAGCGCCCGAGTAACGCGTCGAAAATAATAAGACCGGGTATGCCCCGGATGGCGTAGCTCCAGCACACGAACGGCAGAAACAAAGGCATCACGATCGCTATAGTCCGACGCTCTCAATTCACGATAGGTGCGAACGACAATACGCTCACATTTGTCGCAATCCTCTTTCCCGCAAGGGATCCGTTCAGACATGCCTTTTACCTCTTGCACTGCCGCGCGCGCTACCTAGCGCATGCACGCCACACTCAAAGCGAATGTGGCTTCTCCAAATCAGACCAAGTCCGAAGCCTTAATCGCACTCCGCAAGTGCGTTTGGCTCAAACATAGTTACCCCTGCCGGGTCATTTCAGCTGCGGCGTGTGAGCCAAATGGACGCACTTCGTTAGCTGGTGGGGCGTTCCGGTGCTTGCCACCTCCATCCTGCGGGCGCAGACTGAATTTGCTAGTCGCGAACAGATCACGTGGAGGAGCGCCAGCATGCCAGCGTCGTTCAGAGATGTTCGCCACGATCTAGAGGATGCTCTTCAGGCCACCGCGAGGTCCCTGCGAACAGCTGCAGAAACGTTGTCTGGCGATGCCAGGGATGCCGTGTCGAAGGCCGCTGACGAAGCGACGCGCGCGGCGGACTCGGTTCGCAAATACGCCATCGGGGCTAGCAGGACGGCTGCCCATCAGGTTCAAGAACATCCTATTGTCTCTCTTGCGGCGGCATTTACCGCAGCCGCCGCTTTGGTTGCGCTGATCATCATAGCTACGCGCGACAAGTACCACTGACCATCTCAAGTGGGCGACAAGTCCAAACTTTGGAGGTAAGCTGCACGGAAAGAGCCATCCGAGCCGAATCCGCCGCTTCCCCGCCGAGGAGGTTTGAGTCTTTCGGCGCTGGCTCTTCCCGCGCAAAAGCTCGCACAAGGGGATTACTGAACCAACGGGAGAGACTGCATGCCTCGGATGAGAAAGACTGCTTCACTTCGTAAACGGGTACTGCGGACTAAGAAGAAAGCAAAGAAGAGCAGAACGACGAAGAAGGTCTCGACTGCGAAAAGTAAAGCTGCGACTCGTCGTGGGCGAATGACAGCGAGCGCCAGGAAGAAGTTGACGCCCCGAGCGAGAAAGAAACAGATCGCCAAGAGTAAAGCGCGCAGAAAATCTCCGACGAAAGCGCCAACGACCAGGCGCGACAACGTCGAAGTCGTCGAGCGGCTCGTAGTGGATACGGTGGAGGAAGTTGCGCCAGGCGTCCTCGTCGTCAATGAGTATGAGATCGAGGGTGGAGCAGTGGTCACGCCTGCCAAGGGCCGAAACAAAGCTGTCGAAGAGCCTCAACAGTGGTTGCCCGCAGCGCCGCCGCGATCGCGGGGTTGACGGCGCTAACGTCCGCTATTTTGGGACGAGCAGACGCTCGTTTCCAGGGCTCAGAACGGGGAAAGATGCCGAGTCGGCCTGGGGAATTTCACCCCGAGCCGCTCACAGAACGGGACGTGACACTCTCGCGTCATCCGGCTCGTGCCATCGCACGAAGGCTGCCGCCTTCATTTGAACACCGGGTTCCTCCCGTCGCCCGCTGCGAAAAGGCGAAGCGAGTTTCGCTCCACGAAGCGCGAGTCCCGAGGCGCTTCGCGCAATCGCAAGGGCTGTATCAATTCAATTTTGTTAGCCTCTTGAATAACCCACAGTTTGCGATAGCAGCACCTGCTGGTCGTGGCTCAGCCCCAACGCATCATTGACGATCGCCTCGCGATCGATCCACGCGGGGATAACGGTGGACAACCCGTTGCGGCTGACTTAAGTCAAGTCGAGCGCACCTGAGGCTTGGCGTTCACCTTATTTTACTGCGGCGCGAGCCGCGATGGGGAACCGCTTGTGCGCTCCGGCGGCCATGGTTGGACCTTAGCCCCGTTGAACGATAATTATAGTACAATCAAGCACTTACCTTTGGCGCATGCAAAGTTTCCGGGTTGATGTCAGCCGTGGTAATTTTTTCGACACTGTGTTGGCCGGGGACGTCAGCTGATTGATCGCCCGACAGGACAGCGAACATGAACGTCCCGGCACCCACAGACACGCTCTTTCGGACACTGATCGCCACAGTCGTTGACGGCATCATCGTCGTCGATGTGAAAGGCTCAATTCAGGTCTACAACGCGGCGTGCGAGCGACTCTTCGGCTATTCCGCCGCAGAGGTTATGGGGCAGAACGTCAAGTTGCTCATGCCGTCGCCGTATCAGGAGGAGCATGACGGGTACTTATCTAGCTACCGCATGACAGCGGAGAAGCGGATCAT
>DATBMX010000231.1:0-5038 GCA_036554625.1 Aestuariivirgaceae bacterium | reverse complement strand
GCTCACGGCGAGGCCCAAGGCGGCAAGGCGGCTCTTCTGCTGGAGCATGTTCGAAAGCTCGCGCTGCATGTGGGACAGCTCGCGCTCCGCCATGCCGATTTCATCGCGGCGCGGGCCTGCGGCGATGATGCGGGCGGGATCCTCAGGGTTCGAGGAGAAGTCGAGCATGTTCAAGGTGAGCCGGCGCATGGGGCGCACCAGAACCGTGCTCAGCACGATGAACACCAGGGTGGCGACGATCAGCGAAAGGATGATCGAGAGAATGAGAATGTTGCGGGCATAGGCGAACATGGCCTTGCGCAACGGCGCCTCATTGAGGACGATCTCTATGCGGTCGCCTGACATGTTGGGCGGCACGTCGACCACGCCGATCAGACGGTCTTCACTCGACGCCATGGTGAGGAAGGCATCGATGATCCACTGCATCCAGAGACGGCGGCGTATGTCGTAGGACTGATCGATCATGAGATCGCCATCCTCGCGCAGCATGAGCTCGCGCCGGTCTTCGCGGCTCAAGGCGATAATGCGCACCTTGGCGCCTTTGAGGAGCTCCTGGCGGAGACTGTCCGGCACCTGACCGTCGGGCGCGGCATCGGCGACAAGAGCGGCGATCTCGGCGGTGGCGATGCGTTCCTTGAACCAGGTGATGCGGAAATTGGCGATCGAGGGAAGGAAGATCAAAATCTCGCCGATCATGACGAAGAGAATGGTCAGGCCCAAGACCTTGCCGGTGAGGCCGCGCCACCATTGCGGCTTGAGCGCAGCCTCAGGCCGCGCCGCCGTTTTGGCGCGCTCCCCGATCTTTACTGTCGTGCCCTCGCTCATCCGAGGGAGCTTAGCATATCGAGGGCCCGGCGCAGCCATGGATTACCGGCCAGACCGGCATAGGCGGCAAGCGAGATTCTGGGACTTTCCTGTGAAAGCGTCGGATAGGGAAGGACGGCGTCGGACAATGCGCGGATGCTGCGCCGCTTGGCGGCAAGCTCTGCCCAGGGAAGAATGAGCTCGCCCGCCTCCGGGGCGACGATGCCGGCCCCGATGACGCGGCTACGATGGTCGAGCACGATCTTGAACAGTCCATGCGGGCGGCGCTCGATCCGGGCCCTGTCGCTGCGCGCCAAGGGCCAGCGCAGGATTTTCGGGCCAAGGCCGCGCGCCGCCGCCTCCGCCTCGGTGAGACCGACGCCGGCAAATTGCGGATCGGTAAAGATGGCCCAGGGCATGGACGTCCAATCGTAGCGCACGGGCAGGCGAAAGAGCGCGTTTCTCACGACGAGGCGCGCCTGGTGGGCTGCAACATGGGTGAAATGAAGCCCGCCGCGAATGTCGCCGATGGCGTAGACGCGGGGATTGGTCGTGCGCAGGCGGGCATCGACGCCGATCCCCTCCTGGGAAAAGGCCATGCCGGCGCGCTCGAGGTCGAGACCTTCGACATTCGGACGCCGTCCGGCAGCAAGGAGCAGATGCGAGGCCTTCATCTCCTGCGTGCCGGCTCCGGTTTCGACGGAAAGAGCGATGTCGCGCCCGGCGGAACGAATGGACCTCACCTTGCAGGAGGACACGATGCGCACGCCCTCGCGCTCCAGGACCTCGAGGAGAAGCTGCGCAAGCTCCGGGTCGCGGCCTGCAAGAGGCTGCGCCATGTCGAGAACAACGACCTCGGAGCCCAGCCGGCGAAAGGCCTGGGCCAGCTCGAGGCCCATGGGGCCGGCGCCCAAAACGAGCAGGCGCTCGGGCAGAACACGGCTTTCGAAGATCGTCTCGCTGGTGAAATAGGGAACCTGGCCAAGACCGTCGATCGGTGGAACGGCAGGGGAGGAGCCTGCGGCAATGACGAAGCGGCGCGCCTTGATGCGCGCGTTCCCCGCCGCCACGGTCGCGCCATCGACAAAACGCGCTTCGGCGCGAATGACCGTGCAGCCGAGGTTTTCGAATCTCTCCTGGCTGTCGTCGGGAGCAATGGCGGCAATCGCCTCCCGCACCCGCTCCATGACATGGGCGAAATCGATACGAATCTCGCCGGCGACTATGCCAAACTCCCTGGCGAAGCGGACGTCATGGGCACGGCGCGCCGCAGCGATGAGCGCTTTCGACGGCACGCAGCCATAATTGAGGCAGTCGCCGCCCATGGCAGCCCGTTCAATCAGCACGACCTTGCGGCCGAGCTGTGCCGCGGCGGAAGCAACGGTCAAGCCGCCTGGACCTGCTCCGATGACGCAGAGGTCGCAGGCAATCTCATTCAGGGGTGTTTGAGCGGATTCCATTTCGCGGCCCTCAGGTGCTTGAGCACGGGAGGAATAAGGGCCAAGACGCCAAGCAGCAAGAAGGCGGCGAGCATCGGCGGGGTCAGCAAGGCGAAAGGATCAAGCATGAAGCTGCATGGCGTTGATGCCGCTGTCATGCATTGGCGATAGGAAACAAGTTCGGCCTGGATGATGAAATCAAGGCCGGCGCCGAGCACCGAATAGGCAACGGTCGCCGGCGCGATGCCGATCAATGTGGCGAGGAGAAATATGCGCGTCCTCACATTGCACAGGGCGGGCGCGATATTGACGATGAAAAAGGGAAACACCGGCACAAGGCGGAGGAAAAGCAGATAGCAAAAGGCGTCGGCGGCAAAGCCCGATGCGAGCTTGTTGGCGAAGACGCCGCCTCTCCTTAGAAGCACGCCGCCGAAGGAGGAACGGGCTGCCCAGAAGATGAGCGTCGCGCCAAGCGTCGCAGAGAGAATGGTGACAGGCGCTGCTAACTGCCAGCCGAAGAGAAATCCGCCGAACAGGGTCAGCAGCGCTGCGCCCGGAAGGAGGAGCGCGGTTGAGAGAACATAGACAAGCGCATAGGCGCTCAGTGAGAGGACCAGATTCTCGGTTACGAAGCTGCGCAGCGCCTCGCGATTCTCTGCGATGGTGAGGAGACTGAGATAATCATCGAGATTGAACGCCCAAGCGAAAGCAATGGCGGCAAGCAGAATGAGAGGCAGCCAGCGCAGGAACGGCCGCCGCGCGGATTCCGCCGGGGCAAGGGTCTTGTCGCTTGTCGCCATGGCATTTCCGAAAATGCACCAAGGACAAGCCCGCTTGAACGGGGTGTCACCGGCTTGTGATGAGATTTCAGCCCGCGTGACCCAAGGTTCACGTTTCCTTCCGCTTTCGTTGACTTCAAAGCCCCGGTTCCCTATAAGCGCCGCCAATTCCTGGAACGGATTCTCCCAAGGGCGCTGCCACCCTCAATCGGCGTCGGATGCAACGTTGGCGTTACGGGGAAACCTGGAACGGAGAGAAAAGGTGAAACGGACCTATCAGCCAAGCAAGCTCATCCGCAAGCGCCGTCATGGATTTCGGGCCCGCATGGCAACCAAGGGCGGGCAGAAAGTCATCAGGCGCCGGCGCGCAGTGAGCCGCAAACGCCTCTCCGCCTAGACGATTCGCCCGTCGGCAACTCGAGGGCTTCCTTTGCGGAACAGCGGAACAGTGAAATGCAGCGTCTCCTCCGCCGGCGAGACTTCCTGGCCGTGGCATCAGGCCAGTCGCGGGCGGCGCCGGGTGCCGTGGTGCAGTCGCTCAAGAGGGGCGATGAAGGGCCGCCACGCATCGGCTTCACGGTCACGCGCAAGCTCGGCGGCGCCGTTCAGCGCAACCGCATCCGGCGGCGGCTGAAGGAAGCGGTGCGCCTTGCTGCCGCAGATCATCTCAAAGCGGGACATGACTATGTCATCATCGGACGCGCGGCGACGGCGGATCGGCCATTTGCAAAACTCGTCAGCGACATTATCTCCGCTATTCATTATCTTGACGAAAGCGCGTCGAAGAACAGCGCCCCCGCCAAGCGCAGGCGGAAACAGGACAGCTCATGACCGACAATAAGAATTTCATTATCGCCATCATCCTGTCTTCGCTGATCATATTCGCCTGGCAATATTTCTATGCCGCTCCGCAGATCGAGGAGCAAAGACGCGTGCAGGAGCAGGCGGAGCAAACGCAGCAAACACGGCAGACACAAGCGCCGTCCACCGGCCAAGCCCCTCAGCCGGGCGTGATGCCGCAGCCCCCGGGCGTTCAGCAAGGCGGCGAGGCAACGCCGCGCGAACAGATGATCCAGGCAACGGCCCGGGTTCCCATAGAGACGCCGTCGCTTTCGGGCTCGATCAATCTCAAGGGCGCGCAATTCGACGATCTCCATCTCAAGCGGTACCACGAGACGGTCGATCCGCAGAGCCCGACGATCACGCTCCTGTCGCCGCTCGGCTCGGAGCATCCCTATTTCGCCGAGAACGGGTGGACGGCAGCCCCAGGCACGCAGGTGAAGCTCCCCGACGCACAGACGGCGTGGCGCGTGGCCGAAGGTTCGAAGCTCACGCCCGAGACGCCCGTCCATCTCACGCATGACACGGGCTCGGGCGTCGTCTTCCACAAGAGAATATCGGTCGACCAGAACTACATGTTCACGATCACCCAGGAGGTCGAGAACAACACGGGACAGGCGCTCACCCTGTTCCCCTATTCGCGTGTCGTGCGGGTTGGCGAACCGCAGACGGTAAATTTCTACATTCTGCATGAGGGACTGCTTGGCGTTCTCGACGGCAAGCTCAATGAAGTGGATTACGGCGATCTCAAGGAAGAGCAGCGCACGGTCAGCGAAACTTCGATCGGCGGCTGGCTCGGCATCACCGATAAATATTGGGCGGTCGCTCTCGTTCCCGGCCAGTCCATGTCGATTGAAGGGTCGTTCCGCAACCAGCCGAGCGGGGGCAAGGACAATTTCCAGGCCGATTACATCAGCAAGGAGGGCGTCACTGCGCCGGCCAATGGGCGGGCTTCCTTCGAGGACCGCATCTTCGCCGGCGCCAAGGTCGTGAGCGTCATCGACAGCTACTGGGAAAAACTCAATATCCAGCGCTTCGATCTGATGATCGACTGGGGCTGGTTTCGTTTCCTGACGAAGCCGCTGTTCTCGATCCTCGAATTCTTCTACCACCTCGTCGGCAATTTCGGGGTCGCCATTCTCATCGTCACCGTGCTGATCAAGGCGGTGTTCTTCC
>DATBMX010000225.1:0-11162 GCA_036554625.1 Aestuariivirgaceae bacterium | reverse complement strand
GCTCACGGCGCCGGCAGCGGTGCCAACTCCCGCCCCGATGAGAGCGCCTTTGCCCGCCTTTTTCTTGCCGCCGATGATCCCGCCGAGCAAGGCGCCCCCGATCGCGCCCGCCACCGCGCTGCCCACGACCTTCTCGCCGGCGCGGGCGTGCCGATTGGCATAATCGCGGGCATAGGAATCACAATGGGCAGACGCCTGCGCCATGGCCTGCGGAGCCACTGCCAAGACGAGCGCCGCCGACAGGCCAGCCGCCGTTATCTTTTGTTTCATGAGAAATTTCATTCAACCCTCCATGGTGAATTGTGAACTGCCCCTTTCCATCAGGAAGGGTGGTAAACTGATTTGCGGCCGCCTTCTTTCCATGCTTCAGGCCGCTTTGCCTTGCCTGGCAGACGCGAGCGGCAAGGTGACACGGAAGCTCGAGCCGACGCCCTCCTGCGAATTGACCGAGATCCTGCCGCGGTGCTGCTCGACGAGCTGCTTGGCGGTGGGCAGGCCAAGGCCGGCGCCGAAGCTCTTGGTGGTGAACAGCGGCTCGAAAATCCTCGAGACAACCGCCGGCGGCATTCCCGGACCGTCATCTGCGATTTCAAGGAAGGCCTGATCGCCGACGAGGCCCGTCTGGACCTTGATCTCGCCGAAACCACGCGAAGCCTTGATCGCCTCGGCGGCATTCTGAATCAAGTTGACGACGATCCGCTCGAAGTGGCCGGCGTCTACCAGAACCTGAGCTTCCGAACCGCGCAGATCGGTTATCAATCTGATCTCGGCAGGCAGCTTCTGCTCGCCCAGTATTGCGCCGACGAGGCCGCGCAGGCAGGCAGGCTGCAGATCCAGGCTGCGGTGCCGAGTATATTCGAAGAGCTCGCGAAGAATGTTGTCGCAGCGATCGACGCTGCGCTCGGCGCGATCGACATTGGCGCGCACCTTATCGCCATCGCCGGCACATTCGCGGATGAGATAGAGCGAATTGCGAATGGCCGCCATGGGATTGCGAAGCTCGTGACTTACGGTGGCCGTGAGCTTGCCCAAGGTGGACAGGCGCTCGGTCTGGACCATGCCGTCCTGGACGCGGCGAAGCTCCTGAAGAGCGCTTTCGAGAGACATGTTGGTCTTGGTTATGTCTTCCCTGTGCGCCGAGATTTCGCTGAACATCCGCATGATGCCGCGCAGCGCCATATAGCCCGTGAAAAGCGCGGGGATCATGGCCCATAACATCAGCCTCAGGAGCGAATCGCGCGCGTCGTTGATCGTCGCCTCGAACAATGGATGGTGACTGCCGAGGCGGCTCTTGACGTCGTCGATGCGATCGCCGATCTCGGAGGTGAGCGTCTTCTGGTAGGACTTGCTCTCGCCCAGCACCTTCATCACGTAGGTCATGTAGACGCTGGTGCCCGCCACCCGGCTCATTCGTTCGGCGGCGGCAATGTAGCCGTAATATTTGCTGCGGATGCTGTCGAAGAATGGATGCCAGGAGAGCGGCGCCTCGCCGCCGGCGAGCGCTTCCACCCGCGAGGGCGATTTGAGCAGCTGCTGGAGCCGCTCAAAGGCGCGAAGGAAGTTCTGCTTGGCGGCGGCGACTTTCGCAGCGTGGTCCTGTTGGAGCTGTTCCCTTGTCACGGCGTGCTCAATGCGATTGATGGCGCCGAGCATCATGAACTCGTCATCGGCAGCGGCGACCTCGTAGATTGCCGCCCGCATCTGCTCGAGGTTCAGCAGCTGCTGGTTGAGGTTATCGTATTCGCCGCGCTGGCGGCGCAACTCTCCCGCCTCCGAATAGACGAACGCCATGATGAAACCCCAGCTCAACAGCACTGCACAGCCGGCTATGGCGAGGTATCGGTGAGGACGCATGCGGAGAAGCTTTCAAAGCTCAATCACTCAAAGCTTGGCATGTCCCCTATTAACAATGGCTTGCGGCGATGAGACCCCGTTTCCGCACACGGAGTAATGATTTGCTAGGAAAGAACGCATTTGCGCCGACAAGAGCCGAATTAAGGCTCACGCGGCCTCGCGGCGCAGAGGTTGGCACATGCAGTGAACGCCGCCGCCCGCCCATGTGAACATGGTCATTTCCGGATCGTAAACCTTAAATCCAGCAGCACGCATCTTGGCGTTGAGATCGGTTGCGCCGAGTGTCGAGAGCACGCGGTCGTGCCCAAGGGCCACGACATTGCAGCCCAGCGCCATGGTCTCGCGAAAGCTCGCCGGAATGATCTCGATCTTCTTCGACTTGAGCCAGGCGACGATGTCATCATCCGTCGTCTCGAGGCAAACGGCGGCGCAATGATCGTTCAGCATGCACACCATGAGGTCGATGTGGACATAGAACTGATCGATGGGCGCAAATTTGATCTCCCATCCCTCCTTGTTGAACCATCCGGCGACCTGGCGAGCCGCAACCTCTTCACTGCGGTGATCGGTGTAGCCGATGAGAGCGACGCCGGGGCGAATGATGTTGAAGTCGCCGCCCTCGAAGTTGCCGGCGCTGACCATGTCGTAGATCGGAATGCCGTGCTCAAGATAGAAGCGCAGCACCGGCGCATATTCGCCCCGTCGGCGGGGATTGGCGAGCTGGCAGATAACCGCTCCATAGGGAGACATGAAGGACGAATCACGGGCATAGACCTGATAGGGAATGCGCTCGTCGACAGGGAGAAAATGACAGGCCACGCCTGCTTCCTCATAGGCATCCACCATTTCGCGGTGCTGGCGCATGGCGAGCTGCTTGTCGAATTTGTAGCTCCTGCGCAAGGTGTCGCGGACGAGCGACGAATAGGCGGCGTTCTCGAGCCCAAGCCAGCGGAAGCTCTCGGCTGGTCCGAGCAGCACGTCCTTGAGGGGGCCCGTCTCGGATCTCAAATACCAGGTCTGCATTTCAGCCGTGCCGCCGCCGTCGCGGCGGGCGCGCAGGGGAATGGGGCGATGGCTAACGTTCATGGAGCGCTCCTCAACTGGTCAATAGGCCTGCTCGAAATATTCCGCCGCCGTGAGGGCGAAAAACTCGACCGACCGTGTTTTGCCGCCGCCAACGGGAAAATCGGAATGCGATTTGATGGATTTCAAGCCGATCCGATGGGCCAGCCGCCGCGAAGCCGTGTTGGCGCCCATCACTTTGCACCACACGCGCTTGCACTCGAGACGCTCAAGTGCCTGCGCAATGAGGATGCGCCCAAGCTCCGTTCCCAGGCCGCGGCGCCAGAAGTCCGGGTTGACGCCCCAGCCGACCTCGCCCAAATGGCCATGGCAGATAATGAAGCCGTCAGAGACGACGAGGCCGTTCTGCTTGAGCTCGCCGGCGAAGACATAAGCGTTGCGGATTTTCTGACTCTGGCGTGAAACGGCGCGCATCACATGATTCCGAATGGATTGAACCGTGCCAAGACGTACGGCGATGTGACGCTGGTAGTCGCTGCGCGTCATATAGGTGGAGAAATCATCCGCGTCGCGCAGTTCGAGCTCGCGCACGATGAGGTGCGGGGTCTCGACCGGCGGAAGTCTCAGAAGCGTCGTCATGGCTCAAGCTTTCCGGGCATGCACGTCAGGCAGCTTTCGATGTTTCGAGCACCGGCGCAATCCATTTTTCGAGGAAACGACTGAACCACTGGCCGAGGCTGGGGGCTGCAAGAGCTTGAAATCCTTCATCTTGAGGAGGCCGAAACACGATGATCGTCGCGCCGGGGCGGGATCGTGAGAGATGAGAATGACGCTTCGCATCATCGAACGATGGGGCTCGCTCACGCGCCCGTCAAGGCTTCTTTGCGCATCTAGTTTGGACATAAACGCCACATGAACGAGATGTTCAGGGTGGGTTCCTGACAGGGATGTAATAAAGCCGCCACGACCCCTGTCACCGAATTCAATGGAGCGTCCCATGTCAGAACTTACAACCGGCAGAAGCTTCGACCACATGTTCACGCGCGCAAGCGCGAGAAGCGCGGGCTTCGATTTGATCAGCGACTTCATCGGTGTCATGGTCGACCGCTTGGTGCTGCGCGTGCAGCGTGAACGAACCCGGCGCGCGCTTCTGGATCTCGACGACCGCATGCTCGCGGACATCGGGCTTTCGCGAATGGATTTGCGCGGCGGTAATTTTGCCGATCTCAATCGCATCAATTGGTCTGGGCGAGGTCATCCTTCAGGCCTGTAGCCAATTTACTTTTCTGGGGCGGTAGACGGGGCGGGCGGCCGGCAGCGGTCGCTCGCGTTTCTCATTGGTGAGGAACAGAGATGGATGGACTGACACGAAGCAACTTTTTGCCCCGGAAGCGGGGCGCCGCACTGGGACGATGGATCAAGGCTTACATGCGGCGGCTCGTTCTGTGGCGGACGCAGCAGGCGCTGCTGCAGCTCAACGATCATATGCTGCGCGACATCGGCCTTACGCGGGAAGACATCGCGCTTGGGCGGTTCGAGGCGCTGGTGGAGCGGCGCGAGAGCGAATGCATGCGGTGAGCGGGCGAAGCCGCCAAGGCAGTTCATGCACGCCGAAACTCCGGCCGTTGGGCGGCAGAGCACTTGACGAGTGGAGGTACCCTTAGTCGTGATTCCGGCGAAAGCCGGAATCCATCTTCGTTTTGCAGACACCAAAAGCTGGACCCCGACTTTTGCCGGGATGACGAATAGGGAAACGCGGGGCGGGCCGCGACAGGCCCTTCCCATGGTTATTCTCGCGAAGGCACATTGAGAGCGGGCATCATTTCTGGTACCCGCCACGCTCGTTTTCCAAGCTGTCAGCATGGAGGTCTCGATGACGCTTCGCTCCAAATCCGCGGTGATAACCGGTTCAACCAGCGGCATCGGTCTTGGGATCGCGCGCTCCTTAGCCAAGAATGGGGCCAATGTCTGCATCAATGGCCTTGGCGAAAAGGGGGAGATCGAGAAGGCCAGGGCCGGAATCGAAGCGGAGTTCAGCGTCAAGGCTGTCTACTCGGCGGCGGACATGACAAAACCGGGCGAAATCGCGCAAATGATCCATGACGCGGACAGGACTTTCGGGTCTGTGGACATTCTCGTGAACAACGCAGGGATACAGTATGTGTCGCCGGTCGAGGAGTTCCCGCCCGAGAAATGGAACCAGATCATCGCCATCAACCTGTCCGCCGCCTTTCACGCCATTCGCGCCGTCGTTCCAGGGATGAAGATGCGGGGCTGGGGCCGCATCATCTCGACTGCCTCAGCGCATTCGCTCGTCGCTTCTCCCTTCAAATCGGCCTATGTGTCTGCCAAGCATGGCCTTGCCGGCCTCACCAAGACGATTGCGCTCGAACTGGCGACGCATGGGGTGACCGTGAACTGCATCAGCCCCGGCTATGTATGGACGCCCCTGGTCGAGAAGCAGATTCCCGAGACCATGAAGGCGCGAGGCCTCAGCAAAGATCAGGTCATCAAAGACGTCATGCTTGCGGCGCAGCCGACGAAGGAGTTCGTCACCGTCGAGCAGGTCGGCGCATTGGCGGTGTTCCTGTGCTCCGACGCGGCAAGCCAGATCACGGGCGCCAATCTCTCGATCGACGGAGGGTGGACGGCAGGATGACAGGGCGAGCCAGCCGGCCAAGCAACATGCCGCATGGTCTTGCAGGGCCGAAAGCGGAAAAAACCGTTTCCCTCGCCCTGCAAGGCGGCGGCGCTCATGGCGCATTCACATGGGGCGTGCTCGATGCGCTTCTGGACGACGGGCGCCTTGCGATCGAAGCGATCACGGGCGCGAGCGCCGGCTCGATCAATGCGGTCGTGCTTGCCGAAGGCTGGATGGAAGGCGGGCCTGAGGGAGCCCGCGAGCAGCTGCGCAAATTCTGGAAGCGCGTCAGCTTGGACGGCGCGCTCTCTCCCGCTCAGCAGCATCTGTTTAACCGTCTGCTCGGCTTCTGGTCTGCCGATGGCTCGCCGGCGCATTTGTGGCTCGACACGTGGGCTCGCACGCTCAGCCCCTATCAGCTGAATCCCCTCGACATCAATCCGCTTCGAGATGCGTTGACGGATTTGATCGACTTCAAACGGGTAAACTCCTTCCCGGGGGTGAAGCTTTTCATTTCCGCCACGAACGTCTGGACAGGCAAGATCAAGATTTGGAAGGCGTCGGAACTTACCGCCGATCACGTGCTCGCTTCATCATGCCTGCCGACGATTTTCCAGGCGGTGGAGATCGCGGGCGAACCCTATTGGGACGGCGGCTATGTGGGAAACCCTGCCCTGTTTCCGCTCTTCTACGAGACCGCGACAGACGACGTGTTGCTCGTGCAGATCAACCCCATCGAACGCCGCGCCACACCCCGCATGGCGCACGAAATTCAGAACCGGCTTACGGAGATCACCTTCAACGCGAATCTGATCAATGAATTGCGGGCCATCGGGTTCGTCACGCGGCTCATCGACTCGGGCAAGCTGTCGCGCGACGAATACAAGCGCGTGCTGATGCATCGGATTTCAGGGGGGAAAAAGCTAGATGCGTACACTGCCTCGTCCAGGCTCAACGCCGAATGGTCCTTTTTCAAGGAACTGAGGACGCTTGGCAGGGCAGCGGCAAGAAAGTGGCTGGCCGAGAACTATGGCAAGGTGGGCGTGCACAGCACGCTCGATCTGAAGGCTGCATATTCGTAAGTCGCTGTTATTCATTGTCAGCGTCACGAGACGGTCCCCAACTGCCGCAATATGTATACAATATCTTCGCAGGAATGTACGGGAGCGCAACTGGACGGCCCAACGTGAAGTCTCATTTGTTCGCCGCGATTTTGGAGCGGATCAGCGACGGTGACGCGCCATTCCTCGAAACGCCCGACGGGACGGTGATGACCTATGGACAGCTGCTGGCACAATCGGCGCAGTTCGCCCATGCGCTCGGCGCCGCAGGCGCAAGGCCCGACGACCGGGTGCTCGTCCAGGTCGAAAAGAGCCCGGAAGCGGTGGCTCTCTACCTTGCCTGCATTCGAACAGGCGCCATCTTCGTGCCGCTCAATCCGGCCTATACGATCAAGGAGATTGAGTACTTCATCGCGGATTCCGAGCCCTCCCTGATCATCTGCCGCCCTGCCCTTCACGATGCCATGCAGCGTCTAAGCCCGAGTCTCGCGTGCAAGACGATGGATGAGCGAGGCCAAGGATCGCTGATGACGCTCGCAGCCGAGCAGGCGAAGGAATTCTCCGACGCTCCGCGCCGATCCCAGGATCTGGCGGCGCTTCTTTATACGTCCGGCACCACCGGGCGCGCCAAGGGCGCCATGCTGAGCCACGGCAATCTCGTCTCCAATGCGAGGACGCTCGTCGATGCCTGGCACTTTTCATCCGAAGACGTTCTTCTCCATGCGCTGCCGATCTTTCACGTGCATGGGCTGTTTGTGGCGATCAATGTGACCCTGCTCGCAGGCGCACGCATGTTGTTTCTGCCGCGCTTCGATGCGGAAGAGATGGTGCGGCTGATGCCGCGGACGACCGTCATGATGGGCGTACCCACTTTCTATGTCCGCCTGCTCCAGCATCCGGGGCTCGGAGGGGACGTCTGCGCCAACATGCGCCTGTTCATCTCGGGCTCCGCGCCGCTTCTCGCCGATACGCACAGGGCGTGGCTTCGGAGCACGCGTCACTCCATTCTCGAACGCTATGGGATGACGGAAACAGGCATGAACACGTCGAACCCCTATGACGGGGAGCGCGTGCCCGGCAGCGTGGGGCTGCCGCTCCCCGGCATCGAGATTCGCGTGACAAATCCGGATGGCGGCGCTCCCTGCGCCAGAGGGGAGATCGGCATGATCGAAGTCAGGGGCCCCAACGTCTTCAAGGGCTATTGGCGCATGCCGGACAAGACGAAGAGCGAATTCCGCGACGACGGGTTCTTCATCACCGGCGATCTCGGCCGGTTCGACGAACGCGGCTATCTCTCCATCGTCGGGCGCAGCAAGGACCTGATCATCACCGGCGGATTTAATGTGTATCCGAAGGAAGTCGAGCTCGAGCTCGATACGCTGCCAGGCGTCATCGAGTCCGCCGTGATCGGGCTTCCGCACGAGGACTTTGGCGAGGCAGTGACCGCGGTGCTGGTCATAGACGGTTCGGAGCCGATGACGGAAGAGCACGTGCTGACGGCGCTGGACGGCCGCCTCGCCCGCTTCAAGCAGCCGAAGCGGATATTGTTCGTCGAGGACCTTCCGCGCAACGCCATGGGAAAGGTGGAAAAGAATGTGCTGAGGGAGAGGTATCGGGATTTGTATTGGGGGTAGGCAACTACGGCAGAAGCCGGAATCCAGCTTCGTTTTGCCATCGCCTTAAGCTGGACCCCGGCGTTCGCCGGGGTGACGAGTGCAGGAGCCGGGTCGCCCCGAGAAGGCGGAGAGGCTACACATCAATCTCCTCCTCCGGCACGAACTCGGCGCGTTCGGAGATGAATTTGAAGCGCTCCTCAGGCTTGTTGCCCATGAGCTGCTCGACGACGCGGCCGGTGGTCTTCATCTCGTCTTCCAGGAGCTTCACCTGCAAAAGCTGGCGCTTCACGGGATCCATGGTCGTCTCCTTGAGCTGGGCGGGCAGCATCTCGCCCAGGCCCTTGAAGCGCGAGACCTCGATCTTGCCGCGGGTGTTGAACTCCTTCCTGACGATCTCCTCCTTGTGCTTGTCGTCGCGCGCATAGGCCACTTTCGGGCCCTGCGACAGGCGATAGAGCGGCGGCACGCCCAGATAGAGATGCCCCTCCGCAATGAGCTGCGGCATCTGGCGATAGAAAAAGGTGATGAGGAGCGAGGCGATATGGGCGCCGTCGACATCGGCGTCGGTCATGATGATGATCTTGTCATAGCGCAGATCGCCGCCGCGATAGGAGGCTCCGACCCCGCAGCCGAGCGCCTGGACGAGATCGGCAAGCTGCTGGTTCTGCGACAGCTTGCCCGCGCCGGCGCTGGCGACGTTGAGAATCTTGCCACGCAGCGGCAGCACGGCCTGGGTCTCGCGGTTGCGCGCCTGCTTGGCTGAGCCCCCGGCGGAATCGCCCTCGACGATGAAAAGCTCGGAGCCCTGCTGCTGCGTGGCCGAGCAATCGGCGAGCTTGCCGGGGAGCCTGAGCTTCCGTACCGCGCTCTTGCGGCCAACCTCCTTCTCCTGACGCCTGCGAATGCGCTCATCGGCGCGCTCGATGATCCAGTCGAGAAGCTTGTCGGCCTGGGCCGGATGGCCGGTGAGCCAATGATCGAAGTGATCGCGCACGGCCGTCTCGACGATGCGCGCCGCATCGGCGGTGGCAAGCTTCTCCTTGGTCTGCCCCTGGAACTCGGGCTCGCGGATGAAGACGGAGAGCATGGCGCCCGCCTGCTCCATCACGTCCTCGGCGGTGACGATGGAAGCGCGGCGATTGTTGGCAAGCTCGCCGTAGGCCTTGAGCGAACGGGTGAGGGCCAATCGGAATCCCTGCTCATGCGTGCCGCCTTCAAGAGTCGGAATGGTGTTGCAGTAGGAAGAGATGAAGCCGTCATCGCCGGCAAACCACGCCACCGCCCATTCGACGGAGCCATGACCGCCAGGCTTCGACACGCGGCCTGAAAAGACCTCGTTCGCCACGCGCTGCTTGCCGTTGAGACGATCCTCCAGAAAGTCCTTGAGGCCGCCGGGAAAGCGCAGCTCGGCGCGTTCGGGAACGGCCTCCTTTTCCTTGATGTGGGAAGGATGACAAATCCACCTGATTTCCACGCCGCCGAAGAGATAGGCCTTGGAGCGCGCCATGCGATAGAGCCGCGCGGCGTCGAACTTCGGGCTCTTGCCGAAAATCTCGGGATCGGGCTTGAAGCGCACCTTCGTGCCGCGGCGGTTGTGAATCTTGCCGAGGGATTCGAGCTTGGACGCCGGCCTGCCGCGCCTGTAGGCCTGGCGATAGAGCTGCTGGCCGCGCGCCACCTCCACCTCGAGTATCTCGGAGAGCGCGTTGACGACCGACACGCCGACGCCATGGAGCCCGCCCGAGGTCTCGTAGACCTTGGAATCGAATTTGCCGCCGGCATGCAGCGTGGTCATGATGATTTCGAGCGCGGACTTGTTCTTGAACTTGGGATGGGGATCGACGGGAATGCCGCGGCCATTGTCGGTCACCGACAGCCAGCCCTCCTTGTCATATTCGACCTCGATCCAGTCGGCGTGACCCGCCACCGCCTCGTCCATGGAATTGTCGATAACCTCGGCGAAGAGATGATGCAGCGCCTTCTCGTCGGTGCCGCCGATATACATGCCGGGCCTGCGGCGCACGGGCTCGAGGCCTTCCAAGACCTCGATATCGGCTGCCGTGTAGGTTTCGCCACTGGGGCGCGGACGGTCGCGGGAAATGCGTGATTTTGCAGCGTTGGGTGCGATTTCCGCCTCCAGTTTGTCAAACAGGTCGCGTGCTTTGGACATGGGTTGAGATTTGCAACTCGCCTATATGGGAATCGATTCGGTCGCCGTCACTATGCCATATGCGCGCGCCCGGCCAGTGGAATTCCGTGCCTTGTGGCGGGCACGCCACAGACGGCAGCGGGCGCCTGACGTTTCGTTAATCACCATTGGTTAAGCATAGGCGCGGAGCCCGGGCAAACCGGGTGTCACATTTGATCGGGGGTCTATTCATGCGTTCCTTTCTGTTGTCCGGCGCGTGCGCCGGAGCGATGCTGCTTGCGTTCTTGCCTGGCGCGAAGGCCGGCGATCTCGACATCGAACCGCTGCCTCAGGCTTCGACCTGGTATGTCACGTTGTTCGGCGGATTGAGCCTTGGCGAGAGCGCCGAATTCGAGGCGAGCACCGGCGCGACGACCATCGCGGCGGAAATAGATATCGATGAAGGTCTCGTCGCCGGCCTTGCCGCGGGCCTGCGCATCAATGACTGGATTCGCGCCGAAGGGGAAGTGTCGGGCCATTGGCATGATGGCGGCGGCGATGCCACGACGGCCACCACGGCAATCGGCTACACGAGCCTGTCTCTCGATGGAGAGGTCCATGCGCTCTTCGTTCTCGGCAATCTGTGGATCGACCTGCCCTTGGGCGGTGAACTCCAACCCTATCTTGGCGGCGGCGCCGGGTTCGCGCGGCTGGAGGCGGATCTCGGCACCACAGCCGGCACAGCGGGGGTCGAAGGTTCCGACTGGGCCTTTGCCTATCAGTTCGGCGGCGGGGTGTCCTACGCGCTGTCGCCGTCCATGGCGGTTGATCTCGGTTAT
>DATBMX010000210.1:0-3278 GCA_036554625.1 Aestuariivirgaceae bacterium | reverse complement strand
AACCAGACGGCGCTGCGCTACGGCGTCGGGGTGGGACGCGACGGCTTTCGCTGGTATGGGCGGGCGCGGATTGACCACAAGGCGCTCTGGCCTCGCTGGGTGCCGCCGCCAGAAATGCGTCAACGACAGCCGGAGCTGCCGGAGTCCATGGAAGGCGGACCCGACAATCCGCTAGGTCCACGCGCGCTTTATCTTTACCGCAACGGGAAAGACCTGGGCTATCGGCTGCACGGAACGCTTGAGCCTTGGTCCATCGGCAAGAACGTGTCTTCCGGATGCGTGCGCATGTTTACCGAGGACATCATCGATCTCTACCAGCGCTGCCCCATCGGCACGAGAGTGCTCGTGCTCAGGCATTTGGGCGCGCCGGTGATCAACGAGGCTGCGCCTGCCGATGCGGCGGCAGACGGCTAATCACGCAAGGGGAGGGGACAATGAGGCCCGGCGAAGGGAACATGGTATTGAAGTGGGCAGCTCTCGCAGGATGCGCGATCGCGCTGGCTGCCTGCGCCAGCTCGGCCGCTCGGCAGAATGCGAGTCTGAGCTCGGACGCATCACTCGTCGACAGCGTAGCACCGGAGGGTGGGGTCAATGTGCAGAGCGGCAGCGAGGAGGACTTCATTGTAAATGTGGGGCGAAGAACGTTCTTCGGAGAGGGCTCGGCGACGCTGGATGAAACGGCGAAGGTTACTCTCGACAAGCAGGCTCTATGGCTAAATCAGCATCCGGAGTGGAAAGTGAAGCTTCAAGGCTTCGCCGATGATCCGGGAACGACTGCCGAGCAAAAGGCGCTGTCACAGAAACGGGCCGACGCGGTGCGCAGTTATCTCGCCTCTAGGGGCGTGTCTTCCGGTCGAATGAAGGCGAAGGGCTATGGAAGAGACCGCCTCGTAGGCGACTGCGCTGATATCGAATGCAAGGCGCAGAACAGGCGGGTCATTACAAATCCGCAGGAAGAGCCAGATTTTTGAAATCAAGGGCCGCCGAACTCATAAGTGAGCGTGAGCATCAGCGCTCTGCTCTTGACGCTGTCGCTGCTTCCGTCCCCATTGTCGAGGTTTTGCGAATTGGCAGATTTGCCAAGCACCTTCTGGCTGAAACGAATGCCAACCGTGAGGTCATCGGAAAACTCATACTGAAGGCCCGCAAACCCCTGCAAGCCAAGCTTCCAGCTTGATTCTTCGTTGGAAAAGTCGAAACCCTCGCCAAGCAGCGCTGGATCCTCAAGCGGTGTCCGCACGGCGCCAAGCCCCGCGCCGATAAAGGGCGTTAGCGGTGACTCGCTATGAAAATCGTAAGACGCATTGAGCATCAGCGCGAGCTGTTGGGCAACGTCCCGATCGAGCGACAGTTGCTCTTCGCCAAGCGAAAGCCAGTCGCGTCGCTGGGCTACTTCGCCTTCGAGTCGCAATCCGCCCTTGAAGCTGTAACCCAGCGTGGCTTCGATCACATCAGGCTGGGAAAGCGCCCCGAGGGCGGAGCAATCTGCCCTGGACTCCAGACAGACGGAAAGTTCGCTTAACCGTCCTGGACTCCTGGAAAGCTCAGCGTACCAGCCGAGAACCTCGTGCGATTCAGGCAGCGATGTTGTAGAGGACAAGTCCATTGCGCCCGCCGGAACCGCTGCACCGACGCAAAGGAAAATGGTGGCTATGGAAGCGCTGAGCCTAGCCATGTGACAAACTCATCCGACTCAACCTAGCACGGACCAGCGGCGGCGTTAAGCCCCGGTCTGACCCCTATTAGTCACGCAAAAGCGACTTTGGAACGAGGTTATGGCTCGCTTCCGTGGCCTAGCGTGGGACTCGCGCCACCCCTTGAAACGGCGCCCTTCTCACCTCCATTGAGCTCGTCGGTCGCCCGTTCCATGAACGACACGTCATTCAGCGCCAAGCAGGTTGCTAACCCAGGCAGCGATTAGATCGGCGATCTCGCGCGGAACGTCGGAGTTGCGCGCGCCAGATCGCGCCGGCACCCGGAAGCTGTGGTCCGCGTGCGGAAGAACATGCAGAATTGCTTGGCTGCCGAGGTCATTCACGAGGGGCTTCAGCAAGCCGAGCTCGGCCAATGCATCGCGTTCACCTTGTATGAACAGCATTGGAATGTGAACGTCGCTGAGATGACTGCCGCGCTCGGTAGAGGGCTTGTTGGCGGGATGCAGTGGAAAGCCGAGGAATATGAGACCGCAGACGCCGTCGAGAGCCGCCGCTGCTTGCGCTTGCGACGTCATACGACCGCCGAAGGACTTGCCGCCCGCAAACAGCGGCAAGTGTTTCAATCTGGCAAACGCCTCGGCAACCGCAGAGCGGACGGTGGCCTGCGCCACGCGCGGCGGATCGGGACGTTTGGCCTTGACTTCCATATAGGGAAACTGAAAGCGCAAGGTGGCAATCGCACGCGAGTGCAGCTCAAGGGCGAGAGATGTGAGAAACGGATGGCCCATTCCCGCTCCCGCGCCATGTGCCATGACATAACAGGCGCTCGCATTGGAGGGCTCAAGAAGCAAGGCCGACACATGCCCTCCACCGGGCAAAGACAAGCGCAAGGGCTTCACGTCGGACTCGGCCAACCGCTCAATCCTCGATGAACGCCACTTTGGTGCCCGGCTTCACCAGATCGGCAAGCTCTTCGGCATCCCAGTTGGTCAGGCGCACACAGCCCGACGACTCCTCCCGACCAATGGCGTCGGGCGTAGGCGTGCCATGAATCCCATAGGTTTCCTTGGTGAGTTCGATCCAGACCGTCCCGACGGGTCCGTTGGGCCCCGGAGGAAGGACAAGAGGCTCGTCTCCATGCTTGCCATGCAGCACTTGCGGATCATAGTTGTATTGCGGATCGCGTGCGACGCCCTCCACTTCCATGATGCCGGATGGGCTTGGTGTCGATTCGCTCCCGATCGTCGCGGGATAGGCCGCAACCAGGTCGTCGCTGGAATAGGCGCGCACCACGGCTTCGGTCTTGTCGACCTCTATTCGGTTGACCTCTTTTCCGGCCGGCTTGCCGATGTCCGCCACCAAGATCTCCTCGCCCGCTTTGCCGAAGTCGGCTTTGGCATTGAGCGTCCTTAGCAATTCGATGTCCATGTGGAATTTTTCGGAAAGAAGTTCCGCAGGGCTCGTATAGGACAGAGCCTTCATCTTGGCCATGGCGGCGAAGTCATCGGGGATCGAATCGGGGAAGGAACCCTTCACATCATCTTTGGTGATTGTGTAGGTCCTCAGGACGTCCTCCTTGTCTTGGAGTTTCCCCCACGCCTCGGAGTCGATCTTGCCGTCGGC
>DATBMX010000071.1:0-12457 GCA_036554625.1 Aestuariivirgaceae bacterium | reverse complement strand
GGCAGCGTTCTCTCCCGCGAGACGCTGACGGCCGAGACGTCAAGCCGCTCGCGTCAATAGGCCGGCCTCCCAGCCGAGTATTGCCTGCTTGCGGGTGATCCCCCAGTGATAACCGCACAAGCCGCCGGACTTTGCCAGCACGCGATGACAGGGGACGACGAAGGAAACGGGGTTCTTCCCCACGGCTGCGCCCACGGCGCGCGCCGCCTTGGGCTTCTGCAAATGGGCCGCGATGTCGGAATAGGTGGCGGCTCTGCCCATGGGAATGCGCAGGAGAGTCTCCCAAACCCTGATCTCGAAATCGGTGCCGATGAGAACGACGCGCAACGGCTCGTTTGCATGCCAGGCTTCAGGGTTGAAGATGCGGCTGGCATAGGGCGCCGTTTGCGCGCTGTCCTCGACATAGCGGGCCCTGGGCCAGCGCGACATCATGTCGGCCAGTACACCCTTTTCACCACCCTCATCGGCAAAGGCCAGGCCGCTCAATCCGCTGCCGGCGACCATGACCAGGGCGATGCCAAAGGGTGAGGGGTGGAAGCCGTAATGCATCGTCAGGCCTGATCCTTGCGATTTGTAGCTGCCGGGGGTCATGCCTTCATGGGTCACAAACAGATCGTGCAGGCGGCTCGGGCCTGAAAGCCCCACTTCATATGCGGTGTCGAGTATGCTCGCGCTGTCGCGGAGCATGGCTCTGGCGTGATCAAGGGTCAGCGCCTGCAAGAAGGCCTTGGGCGAAATTCCCGCCCAGCGCGTGAAAACTCGCTGCAGATGGCCGGGGCTCAGCCTGACTTCGGCGGCAATGGCATCGAGCGATGGCTGCTCGCGCCAGTTCTCGGAAATGAAGCTCAAGGCTTTCTTGACGTAGTCATAATCTGTCGGCGCACTTGCCATTGTGGGGTTCAGCATGGCTCACCTCGTTGTTGCCGAAAAAATAGGCATAAGGAAGATGGTGAACCACCCGTTTCTTGCGAAGCGTCAGATTTTCGGCTTGGCCAAAGCCCTTTCGAGCGCATGCGCCAAGGCGAGGCGCTCTTCGGCGCCCAGGAATGAACCCAGCTCATAAGCTTTGCCCTTCGACCGCAGCAGGAGCCTGCCAATCAGCTCGCGCTCGCCGTCGCGCTCAATATGGACATGCACGAAGCTTCTGGGAAAAACCAAAGACTCCAGCAAACGGCCGCGGAAGAAGCGAGAGAACTCAAGTTCACCGGCAGTGATCGTGATGGTCTCGGAACGCAGCGCCTGACGATTGTTCCAGCGAAAGGCGAGCCAGATGAGCAGGACGTCGAGACCCATGAAGCCCACAACCGGCCAGGCGCCGACATACCAGAATATCACCCCGCCAGTCAGGTTCAACGCGGCGATCGAGCCCAGCAAAATGGCGAAGCCGGCTGCCGTGAGCGATCGATTGGGCGAAATGGTGACGCAAAAATCCGGCTTGTCGATGCTCTGGCGCTTAGACATTCTCACGCTTCCATTCCATATGCGGTTCACCATGGCAAGGGCACGAAAACTCAAAGCCCAAGACATTCACGAGGCGTTCGGGCGGTTTCAGGCGGCAAGCCCCGAACCCAAGGGCGAGCTCGTTTCCATCAACAGTTACACGTTGCTCATCGCCGTGGTTCTTTCCGCCCAAGCCACTGATGCCGGCGTGAACAGGGTAACGCCCGGCCTGTTCAAGCTCGCCGACACGCCGGAGAAAATGGTGGCGCTTGGCGAGGACGCCTTGCGAGAGATTATCAAATCAATCGGCCTCTATCGAACCAAGGCGCGGCATGTGATCGCCCTTTCCAAGGCCCTGGTCGAAGGGTACGGCGGAAAGGTTCCCGATTCGCGAGAGGAACTGCAGAAGCTTCCAGGGGTGGGACGCAAGACAGCGAATGTGGTGATGAATTCCGCCTTCGGGCAGCCGACCATCGCCGTCGACACGCATATTTTCCGCGTCGGAAACAGGACGGGACTGGCGCCTGGACGAACGCCTCTGGAGGTCGAGATGGCGCTTGAAAAGTCCGTGCCGGCGCAGTTCAAGCACCACGCGCATCATTGGCTCATCCTGCATGGCCGCTATACATGCAAGGCGCGCAAGCCAGAGTGCTGGCGATGCCTCATCCGCGATCTATGTCTGTACCAACCGAAGACGCCTCCCCCAGCGCCTTGAACAGGTGAGTAAAGTAGGACGTCGAAAACATCGGCACGATGAGATTGGCAAGAGGTATGAACGCCAGCCCGGCCGGTATCAGGCCGGCGAGAAATACGCCGCTTGCATGGCTGCGCCGCAGGGCCCGTGCCTGCGCTGGTGGCATGTGGCGCAGGCTCGTCATCTCGAAATACTCGCGGCTCAGCAAATAGGCATTGGCGAGCCACATGATGAACACGCCCACGCCTATGAACAGAAAGGGCAGCAGGAGAAGATTGACTGCGAGCGCCGTCAAGGCGAAGCGCAGGGCATAAGCGAAGGACAGAGCCGCTGAGGGGGCCGCGCCCGGCTTGTCATGCGGATAGTGGGTGCGCTCGACAAGCTCGGCAATGCGATCAAGGAACAAGCCCGCAAAAATTGCCGTTACGGGCGAGGCAAGAAAGACGAACACAGCCAGAAGGCCCAGCCCGGCAAGGACGGCGAGCACGGACTCTGCCCAGGCAAATCGCTCAAAATGGAGAAAGGAAAGGGCAAATTGCAAGGCAATCGACAACAGCAGAAACAAGAGAAGGGTGAGACCCAGTGCCTTCCACAGAACCGCGCGAAATGGCCTCGACAGGACGTCGGTCAGGGCTTGGGCCGCAACAGCAAGGATGTTCATGCGTCAGTCGACTGCAATTGCGAATACGAAGGAAATCTGCTTAATGCCGCGAGCCATCCTTAAGTCCTTTCCTACGTCATGCCGCATGCGCCCATAGACGTTCTTACCATCGGGAACGCCATTGTCGATGTCCTCGCACGCGTGGACGATCAGTTCCTTGAGGCAAATCGCCTGACCAAGGGAGCCATGAGGCTGATCGAAGAGCCCGAGGCGCACCGGCTCTATGACCTGATCGGCCCTTCCATCATCATCTCGGGGGGCTCGGCCGCCAACACCGCAGCCGGAATCGCTTCTCTGGGCGGGCACGCCGCTTTCATCGGAAAGGTCCGGGACGATCAGCTTGGACAGTTCTTTTCCCATGATATTCGTGCGGCGGGGGTTTCATTCGATGTCGCCGCGTCCCGGGACGGCCCCTCCACGGCCCGGTCGTTCATTCTCGTAACGCCGGACGGCGAGCGCACGATGAACACGTTTCTTGGCGCATGCATCACGCTCACGCCCGAGGACGTGTCGAAAATCGCAGTGGAACAGGCTCACATCACCTATCTCGAGGGCTATCTGTGGGACCCGCCCGCAGCCCAGGAGGCCTTCGTCAAGGCGGCAAGGCTGGCGCGCGCGGCGCGACGAAAGGTGGCGCTCACGCTTTCCGATGCATTCTGCGTGGAACGCCACAGAAAGAGCTTTCGCGAACTGATCGCGAGAGACATCGACATCATCTTCGCCAATGAAAACGAACTCAAGTCTCTCTACGAGACGAAAACCTTCGACGAGGGCCTCCAGCGCGTGCGAGGCGACGTCGAGCTTGCCGTGCTCACCCGATCGGAAGCAGGCAGCGTGATCGCCAGAGGGGACGAGTTTCACGTCGTCGAGGCGGAGAACGTCGAGAAGGTCGTCGACGCCACGGGAGCGGGAGATCTCTATGCGGCAGGATTCCTGTTCGGACTGACGCACGGACGTCCGCTTGCGGAATGCGGCAGGCTTGGCTCGCTCGCGGCAGCGGAGGTGATTTCGCATCTCGGTGCGAGGCCGCAGGAATCATTGAAATCACTGGCTCGGAGGGCCGGGCTCTTGTGAGCTAGAGCTTGCGGAGCCAAACCTCATCGATCGAATGATCGGCGCCCTTGTGCAGGATGAGATCAGCCCTTTGGCGCGTGGGAAGAACATTCTCGCGCAGATTGACGAGATTGATCGATTCCCAGATGTGCGTCGCGGTTTCACGCGCCTCGTGATCAGCGAGACTCGCGTATTTGTGAAAGTAGGATCGCGGATCGCGGAAGGCCGTGGCGCGCAGGGAAAAGAACCGATCGATGTACCATTGGCGCAATATCTGCTCGTCGGCATCGAGATAGATGGAGAAATCGAAAAAATCGGACACATGGGGGATCGCGCGCCCGTCGCGCGGCGGGTGACCGGTCTGCAATACATTCAAGCCTTCGATAAACAAAATGTCCGGATGATCGACGACGATCCGCGCATCCGGCAACACGTCATAGGTGAGATGGGAATAGACAGGTGCCGCTATGTTCGTGCGGCCGGCCTTTATGTCATGAAGAAAGCGGAGAAGAGCCGGGCGATCATAGCTTTCGGGAAATCCCTTTCTGTCCATCAGCCCTTCGCGGCGCAGCACGACATTGGGGAGAAGAAACCCATCGGTTGTGACAAGGTCGACCTTGGGATGGTTGGGCCAGCGCGCCAGGAGCTGGCGAAGAATGCGCGCCATCGTGCTCTTGCCGACCGCGACGCTGCCGGCCATGCCAATAATATAGGGGACCTTGTGCTGATTGCCGCCGAGAAATTCCTGCGTGGCGCGAAACAGCGACGGGGTGGCTGCAACATACAGGTTCAGGAGCCGCGAGAGCGGGAGATAGATGGCAACGACCTCATCCAGATTGACCGGCTCATTGAGGCCGCGCAACTCCTCCAGATCTTCCTCGGTAAGGGTAAGCGGCGTATCGGCGCGCAACTTCGCCCATTCCGAGCGCGTGAACTGCCGGTATGGAGTTATCTGCTGATGCTGCAGGTCCATGATCTTAAGGGCGCTTGCGCGATGCCTTTTCTTCGAAGCCCGTCTGCCTCATGCGCTGCGAGAGCTCGGCAAGCACGTCGACAAGCGGAACATTGCCCGCCTCGAGAAGAACCAGATAGTGGTATAGCGCATCGGCCGCCTCGGCACGAATTAGCGACCGGTCGCCCAACACGACGGCCAGCGCCAGCTCGACTGCCTCCTCTCCGAACTTTTTCGCACATTTCGCCTGGCCCTCATGCAGCAGCCGCGCCGTGTAGGACGTTTCGGGAGAGGAAGTGCGCCGTTCCGAGATCCGATCGACGAGATCAGCGAGTGTGCGCAGGCTGTGAATGTCAGTGGCCATTATTGAAGCCTCACGGCCAAACCCTTGGTTGCCAGATATTTCTTGGCTTCCATTATAGAAATCTCGCCATAATGAAAGATTGACGCCGCGAGCACGGCTGCCGCATGGCCCTTGGTCACGCCCTCGACCAGATGGTCGAGCGTGCCGACACCGCCGCTCGCGATAACAGGAACCGAAACGGCGTCAGCGACGGCACGCGTCAGGGCGAGGTCGAAACCCACCCTGGTTCCGTCGCGGTCCATGGAGGTTAACAGAATCTCGCCAGCGCCCGATTCTGCCATTTGGCGGGCGAATGCGATGGCGTCGAGACCCGTCGACCTTCGCCCGCCATGCGTGAAGATCTGCCACTCGCCGGGGCGAACGGACTTCGCGTCGATCGCAACAACGATGCATTGGCTGCCGAAACGCCGCGCCGCCTCGCTGACGAATTCGGGACGCTCAACGGCAGACGTGTTGATAGACACTTTATCGGCTCCGGCGAGGAGCAGATTTCTGATGTCATCGGCCGTTCTGACGCCGCCGCCGACGGTCAAGGGCATGAAACATTGTTCGGCTGTCGCACGCACGGCATCAAGCAGAACGCCGCGATGCTCGTGACTTGCGCTGATATCGAGAAAGCATAGCTCGTCGGCTCCCGATGCATCATAAGCCTTCGCTATTTCGACAGGGTCGCCAGCATCACGCAAGTTCAGGAACTTGACGCCCTTGACGACACGGCCGTCCTTGACATCGAGACAGGGAATGATCCTCACCTTCAGCATCTGGACCTGCCTTCGGTGTTGGCGATGAGGGCCAGCGCCGCGGCCGGGTCCAACCGGCCGTCATAAAGAGCACGGCCACAAATCGCGCCAGCCAAACGGGCGTCTTCGGGCGTGAGCAGGCGCTCTATGTCGGCCAGCGACGCGAGTCCTCCCGAGGCGATGACCGGCACCGACACGGCTCGCGCCAGTTCGAGAGTGGCCTCCATGTTCAGCCCCGTCAGCGCTCCGTCGCGCTCTATATCGGTGTGGATCAAGACAGCCACGCCTGAATCCTCCAAGCGCTTTGCAAGCTCAAGAACGGTCACATCCGACTGAACGGTCCACCCATTCGTTGCAAGGCGGCCCGATCGTGCGTCCAATCCGACCGCGATACGGCCTGGAAACAACTGGCACGCTTCGCGAACGAGCGGAGGATCGGTAAGGGCAGCCGTTCCCAGAACGACGCGGCGTGCGCCCGCCTCCAACCAGCTCGCGATGATCGCAATATCGCGTATGCCACCCCCGAGCTGAACGGGCAGGCGAACGGTGCGCAAGATCTCCTCGATGACCGCGCGATTCCTGGCGTGGCCCGAAGCCGCCCCATCAAGGTCGACAATATGAAGCCAGGCAAAGCCAAGCGCCTCGAACCGGGCCGCCTGGGCTGCCGGATCGGAGTTGTAGATCGTTGCAACATTCATGTCGCCGCGCAGAAGGCGAACACATTGGCCATTCCTGATATCGATTGCCGGATAGAGTATCACGGTCGCCATTCCAGGAAATTGGCCAAAAGGGTCAGACCCGTCGCCTGGCTCTTCTCGGGATGAAACTGCGTGCCCGCCATATTGGCTTCAGCGATGAAGGCGGCGATAGGAGCTCCGTAGCTGGCGGTGGCGCAAACCGCGGCGGCGTCGTCAGGGACAAATTCGAAAGAATGAACGAAGTAGGCATGGACCGAACCGTCCGATGCGAGGCCGCGAAGCAGGGCATGCGGGCGCGACAGTTCAAGCGAGTTCCATCCCATATGAGGAATCTTAAGCGTCGGGGGCTCAGGCCTTATGGGCCGAACGACACCTCTTATCCAGTCGAAGCCAGAGGTTTCGCCAAATTCGAAGCCCTTGCTTGCCATAAGCTGCATGCCCACGCAAATGCCGAGGAAGGGCTTCGCCCGCGAGCGGACCTCCTCCACCAAAGACTCGCGCATGCCAGCAATGGCATAGAGTCCGTCGCGGCACTCCTTGAAAGCGCCAACGCCGGGAAGAACGATGCTGTCCGACCGGCGAAGATCGGCGGGATCAGACGTTATGAAAATCTCCGCGCTTAGTCCTCTTTCGGCAGCGGCGCGCTGCAAGGCCTTCTGCGCCGAGCGCAGATTGCCGGAGCCATAGTCGATTACTGCAACGCGCATTCCTGCTCCACTGGGGCAGCGCTATTCTTGCGAAAGGGCCGAGGGCGTATCGGACGAGGGCGCATAATATCTGATCTCCGCCTGCTCCATGTCATCCCCGAGAAGAGGCCCCTCCGCTGTGAAACCGCGCCGGAGCAGAGCGCGACGATGCAGGTTATTGGCCTCAAAACCAATCAATAGGTGAAGACCCAGCAAGAGCGTAAAAACCGGAGCGCCGGTCAGGCCGACAGCGCCAGCGCCTGCCGCGATGGCAGCAACGGCGAGCAGGTAGAACGCAAAGGCCAGCCAGAGACGTTTGACCAGCAGCCAGACAAAGGGGAACAGAAAGGCGAGCCAGGAAAATCCGTCCTTGATGAAATACGCCTGGTCGCGCGGCGCGTGGGGAGGACGATGGGCCGTATAGAGCTTCATGAAATCACACCTAGAGAGTGCCCTTGGTCGAGGGAACGACAGAGGGCTGCCGCTCGTCGATTTCAACCGCATGCCTTAGCGCGCGCGCCAGTGCCTTGAAAGAGGACTCGGCGATGTGATGCATGTTCTCGCCGTGAAAGGTTTCGACGTGCACGGTCATGCGCGCGTTGAGCACGAGCGCCTGGAACCATTCGCGCAAAAGTTCGGCATCGAAGTTGCCGATGCTCGATCGCGGGAACGCCACCTTCCAGACGAGACAGGGCCTGCCAGACAGATCGAGCGTAACCCTGGTCAGCGCCTCATCCATGGGAATGGTCGCGGAGCCATAGCGCTTCACGCCGCGGCGATCCGCCAAGGCGCGGTCAAGCGCCTGGCCAATGCAGATTCCGACGTCCTCCGTGGTGTGATGGAAGTCGACGTGCAAATCGCCCACGGCTTTCACGTCGAGGTCGATGAGGGCGTGCCTGGCAAGGAGCACGAGCATATGGTCGAGAAAGCCGATGCCGGTTGCCACCTGATAAAGGCCCGAGCCATCGAGATTGAGCTTCACCTGAATGTCCGTTTCGGCAGTCTTTCGCGCGATTGAAGCAAGACGCATTTAAGAATCCCTCATTTCGACGGGCTGTCTAGCAGGTGCCGGGCAGATAGGCGAGAGCGCACGCCAGGCGCTTGCGGTCAAGCATTGCGGTGGCCTAAGGAGTGCCTATCTTGCAAGCAGGCTTCTGCCGGTGGCGTTTCCAGAAGGACAGTTGGGTCAATGAGCAGCCGCAATGATGCCATGGCTTGGCATGGCACAACGATTCTCACGGTGCGCAAGGGGCGCCAAGTCGTTATCGCCGGCGATGGCCAGGTCAGCCACGGCAATATCGTGATCAAAGCCAATGCCAAGAAAGTGCGGCCGCTGGCCGGCGGCGAGGTGATCGCCGGTTTCGCGGGGGCCACGGCCGATGCCATGACGCTGTTCGAGCGGCTGGAAGGGAAGCTCGAGCAATATCCGCAACAGTTGACCCGCGCCTGCGTCGAGCTGGCGAAGGACTGGCGCACCGATCGCTATCTCAGGCGGCTGGAGGCGATGATGATCGTTGCTGATCGGAAGGTGAGCCTGGTGCTGACGGGAACCGGGGACGTTCTTGAACCCGAACTGGGCGTCACGGGCATCGGTTCGGGCGGAAGCTTTGCGCTCGCCGCAGCGCGCGCGATGATCGATCTCGAGCTCACCGCAGAAGAGATCGCGCGAAGGGCGCTGATGATTGCAGCCGATCTATGCGTCTTCACGAACAATAATTTGGTGATCGAGAAGCTGGAAAGCTGATATGGCTGATTTTTCTCCACGCGAGATCGTCTCGGAACTGGACAGATTCATCGTCGGTCAGAAGGACGCCAAGCGCGCGGTCGCCATAGCGTTGCGCAATCGCTGGCGCCGGCAAAGACTCGAACCCGGGCTGCGCGAAGAGGTGATCCCGAAGAACATTCTCATGATCGGGCCGACAGGCGTCGGCAAGACGGAAATCGCGCGGCGCCTGGCGCGGCTGGCCAATGCTCCCTTCATCAAGGTGGAAGCCACCAAGTTCACCGAAGTCGGCTATGTCGGGCGAGATGTGGAGCAGATCGTGCGCGATCTGGTCGAAATCGGCATCCTGCAGGTCCGCACACAGAGGCACAGCGAAGTGCAAGCGAAGGCGCAGCTCAATGCGGAGGACCGGGTGCTTGCGGCCCTTGTCGGGGCCAATTCATCGCAGGCAACACGGGAATCCTTCCGGCGAAAGCTGCGCAACGGCGAGCTCGACGACAAGGAGATCGAAATCCAAGTCGCCGATACGTCCTCGCCGCTACCCTCTTTCGAAGTGCCGGGCATGCCTGGTTCGTCCGTCGGCATGATCAATATTTCGGATTTCCTGGGCAAGGCCTTCGGCGGGCGCACCAAGCAGAAGCGGATGAACGTGAAAGACAGCTATGAGGTGCTGATCTCGGAAGAAAGCGACAAGCTTCTCGATCAGGACAAGGTGGTGCAGGAAGCCATCGGTGCCGTCGAGAACAACGGAATCGTCTTCATCGACGAGATCGACAAGATTTCCGCGAGGTCGGAACGGCAGGGGGCGGACGTCAGCCGGGAGGGCGTGCAGCGCGATCTCCTGCCGCTCATCGAGGGGACGACGGTTTCCACAAAGCACGGGCCGGTGAGAACGGATCACATACTTTTCATCGCCTCGGGCGCATTTCACATTGCCAAGCCGTCGGACCTCCTGCCCGAGCTGCAAGGACGACTTCCCATCCGAGTGGAACTCAAGGCTTTAAGCGAAGATGATTTTCGCCGCATTCTAACGGAACCCGAAGCAAGCCTGATCAAGCAATATTCAGCCCTCATGGGAACGGAGGGAATCAAACTCGAGTTCAGCGAAGAAGGCGTCGCAGCCCTTGCCGGCATAGCGGTCCAGATCAACTCCGCGGTGGAAAACATCGGTGCGCGCCGGCTGCATACGGTGCTCGAGCGCGTTCTCGACGAGGTGAGCTTCTCGGCCCCCGACCGTGCGGGCCAGACGATCGTCATCGACCGGCAGTATGTCGAAAGCCACGTTGGCGATCTGGCCCGCAATACCGATCTGTCGCGGTTCATCCTCTAGCGGCGAAGAGCTTTTCTCCTGCGCTCGACTGCCTCGTTCAAAATCCTGAGCAGCGTCACGAGATCCTCTTCGCGAAGTTCGTGAATGTGCGCAGCAAGGCGGTTGCTCAGCTCGGTGGCGCGCGGGGACAGGCCGGCAGTCCTCGACACGATGCGGGGATGAGAAAGGTTGGCCAGCTTGACGAGTTCTTCCGCCTCGTCCCAGATGACATTGAAATAGGTGATGATACGCTGGATGAGATACCAGCTGGGGCGGCCGCGCCTGCCGTGCTCCAGAGAGGAAAGGTAGGCGCTCGACACGCCAATCGCCTCGGCCATCTGCTTCAATGTGTCGCCTCTTGCCGCCCGCAAAGCACGCAGCTTTTCGCCGAACGGTGTCATGGACGCGCTGAAGTTCCCCGGCGCAGGCGAAGGTAGAATGCCCCTCCCCCGCCATGGCGCGGATGGGCCGGCTGAAAGCCCGATATGTGCTGGCGGAACTCAGGCTCGTGAAGCCACTCGGACACGAGCCTTCGCAGGCGACCCTGGCGCTCGGGCGCGTGGAAGTGGGAATCGCCATGAAGCGTATGGCGAGCAAAGGGCGAGGCGCCCTTGCCCGTGACGACCAGCAAGATGCGATGCCCCCGGCTGCGGGAAGACTGAAGAAAACCCAAGAGTCTCCCCCGCGCTTCGGCAGTGCGCGCGCCATGCAAGTCCAGCTTCGCATCATATTCAAGCTGTCCGCGCGTCAGCCGCCGGCTCAGCCGGCGGTCAAGGCCTGTCAGAAGCGGCGGCTCCTTCGGCATGGGCGATGAATGCCTTGCGGCGGGCGAGGGTGAATGCCGAGACTTCGATTTCACCGGGTCGGAAGATTTCGGCTCCTCCGCGCGCAAACTGCGCGCGCGCAAGGGCTTGACCGCCCGCATTACATTCTCCCAAAGCTCCATGTCGGGCACGACCTGTGCGCCATGCGCGGTCTTTTTCGTCATGGCTCGCCTGCCGCATTCATGCGTTCGGCAATCTTGCGCGGCAACAGCACTATCATGCGACCGGCACTTTTCATGTGCCCGGCCATGAGAGCCGCCTCATCGCCAGAGCCGAAAAACACATCGACGCGCACGGCTCCCTTGATTGCCGAGCCCGTGTCCTGCGCGATCATGAGCCGACGAAACTCCCTGGTTCCGCCCGTTGAAGGAAAGGGAAGTTCGGTTTCGATCCACAGCGGCAAGCCAAAGGGCCAGATCTCCCGGTCGACGGCAACGCTTCTAAGAGGCGTCAGCTGGACATGTTGCGCTCCCGGCGGTCCAAGAGTCGGATCGTCGACTGCAAGCTTGCGAAAAAAGACAAAAGACCGGTTTTCCCACATGAGCGCGCGCGCCTGTTTGGGATTCCTGTCCATCCATCGCCGGATCGCCTGCATGGACATTTCCGATCGGTCGATTTCCTTGCGTTCGACGAGAAGCCCGCCGATGGAAGTATAGGGCAGTCCGCTCTTGGCGGCATAGGCCAGCCGCATCACGCGGCCGTCCGGCAATCTCACGCGTCCTGAGCCCTGAACGTGGATAAAGAAGGCATCGGCCCACGACTTCAGCCAGGCGATCTCGAGGCCCTTGCCCGCCAATGCGCCTTCTTCGATCTGACGGCGAGTGAAGTAAGGGCGCGGATCTCCTTCAACCATCCGGCCATAGCGCAGTTTGACGCGCTTCTCGATCTCGGAATCAAAGGCCACGAGATCAGGCGGCTTGCCATAAAGGGGCACCGCATAGTCTCCGTGGCGATGAAGATCGCCCATGGCTTCAGGTTCAAAATAGCCCGTGAAGAGGCCCTGCGGACGAGAAAGGTCGCGGACGAGAAAGGGCGTAAAGCTCCTTTCGAAAAATTGCCTTGCACCGGCGCTTGGCACCTTCTCGCCAAGTGCTGCCGCATGCCTGCATAGACTCAGCCAATCCGCCCGGTCACCGGCCACTGCAGGAGGGCGGCGAAAGCTTCCGCCAGTTTCCAATGTTTCGCGGCAGGAACGGAGGAAGGCCGGGAAAGCGTCAGCGAAATCATTCTCGGTCCATCCCTCGATGTTTCCGAAGGAGATGGGCTCAAGCTTGAAACCCGCGGTCATGCCACGAAGGGGAGCTGTTTCCAAG
>DATBMX010000159.1:0-3821 GCA_036554625.1 Aestuariivirgaceae bacterium | reverse complement strand
GCCAGGATGCGCTCGATCAGGCGAATCTCCTCCCAGGCGCCGTAAGGAAAGGCGGCCGTGTCGGCGCCATAGATGAGCTGGGCCAGCGGCAGCGCCTGCCGCACCGCGGCCGCGACGGTGAGGCCGCCAAGACCTGAGTCGAACAGGAGAATCCGCGGCGAGCGAATCATGAATCAGGTGCTTGGGCGGGCCTTCGCCGCGTGTGGGCATAGGTCAGGCCGGCCACCATGCCGCGCAGCGTCCGCACTTCCTGCTCCGTCAAGCCTGCGCGCAGAAACATGTTGCGAATATTCCGCATCATCGAGGGCACCTTCTCCGGCGGCCTGAGGAACCCACAGTCAACAAGCTCCGCCTTGATATGGCTGAAGAAGCCCTCAAGCTCCTCTTTTGTGGCAGGCCGCGAGCCACCGAGCGGCGTGTGGGGCCCGGCATAGGCCGGCGCCTGCGGCGTTTCCTGCCCGAGACTGCCGGCGCCGCGCTTGTACCACTCATAGGCGATGAGCAAGACCGCTTGCGCCACGTTGAGCGAGGCGAAAGCGGGATCGACAGGCGCCATGACAATCACATCGGCAAGCGCGACTTCCTCATTGCGCAGGCCGAAGCGCTCGCGGCCGAAGAACACGCCAACCCGCTGCCCTCCGCCCATGCGCTCGCGCATGTCCTCACCTGCCCGCTCCGGTGTGATCACCGGTTTCACCATGCCGCGCGGGCGGGCCGTCGTGGCATAGACATAGGAGAGGTCGGCGATGGCCGCCGCCGGATCGGCAAATACTTGCGCACGCTCGATAATGGTGTCGGCGCCAGAGGCCGCCTTGCGGGCATGATCATTGGGCCATCCGTCGCGCGGCCTGACGAGGCGAAGCTCGCTCAAAGCGAAATTGGCCATGGCTCTGGCGGCCGTGCCGATGTTCTCCCCCAATTGCGGTTCGACGAGGATGATCACCGGCCCCGGGCAGGGGCTCCGCCTGTTCCTGTGATCAGTTCCGGCCATGCGCCTCGATAGCGGAGAAATCGAAGAGACGGCAAGCGGATTGAAGCCGGACGAATGTCTCGATCCGGCTTGCCTTCCTGGCGGCGTTGTGCGTATTATTTAATCCTTTATTTAAATAATGGAGAGATGAAATGAACAGTCAAACCCAACGCCGTGGCGGATGTCAATGCGGCGAAGTTCAGATCGCCGTCACGGGAGAGCCGATCGTCACGGTCAATTGTCATTGCCAGGTTTGCCAGCGCCTGAGCGGCTCGGGCCATTTGTTCGTGCTCGTCTATCCCGCCCAGAGCACTGAGATCACCGGCAAGCTCAGGCAATTCCAATACAGGGCAGACAGCGGCAAGTTGGCGACGCGCCACTTCTGTCCGAGCTGCGGCTCTCAGCTTTACGGCACAAGCGAGCAGATGCCCAACACCTATGGCATCAACGCCGCATGCCTGGAGAATACGTCCGCATATCGGCCTAGCATCACGGCTTATGCCAAGCGGCTACAAGCCTGGGATCGCCTCGCCGAAGGGGTGCCGTCCTTTCCCGCCATGCCGCCGATGTCGTGACAAAGTGCGGGGCATCTGATCGTGTCGATCGGGAATCGCTGAAGCGCGGCAAGGCGCTGCGAGGAGCACCCTCTTCCTCATCTATCCCTCGGTTGCTATAGACGCTGCCGCTGCAGAATGAGGCGGAAGGCTTCTCCATGAAAAAAATCAACGTTCAGAACCCCCTTGTCGAGCTCGACGGGGACGAGATGACGCGCATCATTTGGAGTCTCATCAAGGAGAAGCTGATCCTGCCTTACCTCGATATCAAGCTCCTCTACTTCGATCTCTCGGTCCACAACCGCGACGAGACGGAGGACAAGGTGACGGTCGAGGCTGCGCACGCCATCAAGCAGCATGGCGTCGGCGTGAAGTGCGCGACGATCACGCCCGACGAAGACCGCGTCAGGGAATTCCGCCTCAAGCAGATGTGGAAATCGCCCAATGGAACGATCCGAAACATATTGGGAGGGGTCATCTTCCGCGAACCCATTATTTGCAAGAATGTGCCAAGGCTCGTCCCCGGCTGGACAAGACCCATCATCGTCGGCCGTCATGCATTCGGCGATCAGTATCGCGCCACCGACTTCGCCTTTCCCGGCAAAGGCAGGCTGATCATCAAGTTCATGGGCGAGGACGGCTCGGTCATCGAGCACGAGGTTTTCAATTCTCCCGCCGGGGGCGTTGCGCTTGCCATGTACAACCTCGATGAATCGATCAAGGACTTCGCGCGCGCCTCTTTCAACTACGGGCTCAACCGGAGTTTTCCCGTCTATCTTTCGACGAAGAACACCATTCTCAAGATTTACGACGGTCGTTTCAAAGATATTTTCCAATCTGTTTATGATTCGGAATTCAAGACCGAGTTCGAAAAGCGCAAGCTCTTCTATGAGCACCGTCTTATCGATGACATGGTGGCCTCGTCGCTGAAATGGTCGGGCGGCTATGTGTGGGCATGCAAGAATTACGACGGCGACGTGCAATCGGACACAGTGGCGCAAGGTTTTGGCTCGCTCGGGCTCATGACCAGCGTGCTCATGACGCCTGACGGCAGAACGGTCGAGGCGGAGGCCGCCCATGGCACGGTCACGCGCCACTATCGACTGCACCAGCAGGGCAAGGAGACCTCGACCAATTCGACGGCTTCGATCTTCGCCTGGTCGCGCGGCCTAGCGCATCGGGCGAAGCTCGATAAGAACCAGGAACTCGCCAAATTCGCCGCGAATTTGGAGCAGGTGACGGTGGGCACCATCGAGAGCGGCTCTATGACCAAGGATCTGGCAGTTCTAGTCGGACCCGAGCAGAAATGGCTCTCCACCGAAGGCTTTCTCGACAAGGTGGAGACCAATCTCAAGAAAGCCCTTCGTTGAGCGTTGTTCCTCACCCCCGACGAAGGTCGGACACCGCTAACCATATGCGCGGGCTTGACACGCGCGTCCGGATCGCCGGAAGTGCGGCCTGACGGCTTCGGTTTCTACCACCGTCACCGACCTCGAAAGCGACCTGCCTCACGCCGCCAAAAGTGAGAGCACGTGGCCAACGTCGACCGGCTTGTGAAGCACGCCTAGGGCGCCGTTGGCAATCGCCTGCTGCACCAATTCCTCCACGCTGTAGCCCGTCATCATGTAGACGCGGGCGCGCGGCTTCAGCCTGCGGATTTCGAAGAAGCTCTCGACACCGTTCTTCCCGGGCATGGCGATATCCATGAAGGTAATGTCGAAGTTCTTCCGCACGCTTTCCGCGATGGCGTCCTTGCCGGAGTGGGCCTTGGTAACCTCGTGGCCTTCCAATTCGAAAATCTCGGCCAGGGAGTTTGCAACGTCCTTATCGTCATCGACGACGAGAATGTTCAATTTCTTCGCGGGTGTCATGCGGCGTCACGCTTTTCCTGCTGGATGGGGATGCAGGCGACCATTTTGGTGCCCTCGCCCACTCTGGTCTCGATGCACAGCTTGCCGCCGTGCTCATGCAGTATTTTCTCGATGGCCGGCAGACCGAGGCCGATGCCGAACGCCTTGGTGGTGAACAGGGGCTCGCGAATCTTTGCAAGAATATCATCGGGGATTCCAGGCCCATTGTCCGCGCAGGAGATCTTGATCACGCCGCTGCCCTGGGCAGTCGAGATGATGATCTTCGGCTGCCCCGTCGTAAAATTGCTCGGATCTTCGCCCTTTCCAACCATCGCTTCGGAAGCATTGGTGAGAAAATTGACGATCACCCGATACATGCGCGATGGGTCGAAGCGCGCCGCCACGCCCGAAAGGCCGGGTTTGAACTCCACCTTGACCACGCCTGGC
>DATBMX010000158.1:0-7376 GCA_036554625.1 Aestuariivirgaceae bacterium | reverse complement strand
AGAAGGAGACATACTGCCCGACGCCCGGAATGTTCATGGGCTCGCCCAGCACGCGGCCTCCCGCTTCAGCGACTTTCTTCATTGAGGCGGCAATATCCTTCACGGCGATGACGACGGATGGAAACTGCGCCGGCATGTCGTCGCTCTTCGTGAAGAAACCGCCGTTGATCGCGCCGGGTTTCTTGGGCCCCTTCTCGTCGGACTCCGTCGTCATGGCGATGACGTAATTGCCCATATCGGGCCCGAGCTGCTGCGTCTGCCAGCCAAAGGCCTTGGCATAGAATTCGCTCATGCGCTTGCGATCCTCGGCGGGCATTTCGAAGTGAACGACGGGGTCCATGACATTATCCTCCTTCTTGGGTGCAACAGATGTAAGTGAACCTGCGCCTAGCCGGGCCGGTAGACGCGCGTGGCCTCGGGATCGCCGCGCTCGGCGGGGAGCGCCAAGAGCTCGGTCCAAAGCTCGTCGGGAATCGGATGAGCGGCCCAGTCGAGCGTTTCCCTGACGCGCTCCTTCCGGCTTACGCCGCAGATTGTGGAGGTCACGCGCGCATCGCGCATGGAGAATTGCAGGGCGGCGGCGCCTGGCGGAACGCCGTATTTGCCGCACAGCCGCTCGATTCTGCGAATGGGCTCAAGATCCTCTTCGGAGGCTTGCTGATAGACATAGCGAGGATAGGAGCCGGAGCCTTTGGCCAGAACACCGCTGCCATAGGGCGCGGCGTTGAGCACGGAGATGCCGCGCGTTTTGGCGTAATCCATCATGGTCTCGGCGTTGCGATTGGCGAGGGTGAAGCGATTGTGGGTGATGAGCGCATCGAAATCCCAGTCGCGCAAGATGGGCATCATGACGTCGATCCTGCCGGCAGCGAGGCCGACGGCCTGAACCATGCCCTCATCCCTCATGCGGAAGAGCGCGCTCAGGGCGCCCTTCGGACCGGTCACGTCCGACAGGGAGGAGGCATATTCCGGGTCGTGGAGATGAAGGAGCGGAATGCGGTCGAGATGCAAAGCGGCAAGGCTCTCCTCGAGGGAACGGCGGGCGCGGGCGGCATCGAAGCGGCCCGTGTCCATCTCGCGATCGAGCTTGGTCGAGATGACGAAGCCCTGCGGCAGGCCGCCACGCTCGCGGATGACCTCGCCGATGCGCTGCTCGCTGCGGCCGAAGCCGTAGTTGCGCGACGTGTCGAGAAGGTTCATCGGCCCGTCGAAGACGGCGCGCACCGTCTCGCGCGCACGCTCGGCATCTACCTCATAACCATAGGTGTCGGGCATGTTGCCCAAGGCGGACGTGCCGAAGCCGATCCTGGTCACGGCGAGGCCCGTGCGTCCGAGCGGAATCTTTTGCGCGAGAGCTGAGGGCATGAGCCGGCCTTTCTCATCGTTGATAAAGTTGCTTCCGACAGCCTATCAGAGAGTCGCGGCGCCAAGGAACGACCGAGATCAAATGAGACCGAGCTGACGTTTCAAGCTCTCGGTGTCGCCAAGCACCCACACGCGGGCGATGCGACTTCCTTCGATGGTGAAGAAGGCGGCACCCGGCCAGCTGACGGGCTTCAGCGTCGGCGCTTCGCCGAAGAGCGGGGCCCGATGAATTCCGGCGAAGGTCATGCGCGCGGCGACACGCTTCTCCGCGGCGATGATATCGTCGATGCGGCAGCGATAATCGGCAAAGGCGCCATGTATCTTGCGCACATAGGCGAGGAAGCCGTCCAAACCTCTCAGCGCATCGCCGATCGAGCCGCGAAACTCGAGATCGGGAGCGAGGATAGCGCGGGCGGCCGTTTCATCGGCGCGGTTCCAGATGTCGGCGTAGAACCGCTCGACGAGATGCGCCCCCTCACCGTGGGGATGCATCGCCAAACAAATGATCGCCCTGCTCGTCGACGATCTGGCGGCCCTTGGACAGGGAGAACTCCGCCGCCTCATCGAAGGTGGAAAAACTGTCGGCGCGGATGAACTTGTGCTCCTTGCGGACGCCATCGATGTCTTTGCTGATGATGCCCGCCGTCTGGTAACGGCCGCCTTCCCTGTAGGGCTGGGCCTTGATCAGGAAGCCATTGTGCTCGACCTGCTTGCCAGCCGCTGCCGCGTTGCCGGCACGGGCGCCAGCCAATCCGAACAGTGATTTGAAGAACGACACCGCCATTCTCTTACGCTTCGCAATTGCCGGTCTGTCAGCCTATGCGCATCATGGACCATAGGCAATAGAGGGAAGCGCCGCTTCCCCGCGCGGAGACAAGTGTCGAAACTATTCGGCGGCTGCGCTGGCCAGCGCCCTGCGCGCGGCAATGTCTTCGGCCCGTTCGATTGCCTCGCGAATGATCTCCGCTTCTTCCTCGGACTCAGACTTTCGCCGCGCCCAGGATTCGGCTATCTGGTGCCGGCCCTGGGCAATTGCCTGCTTGTGGAGCCGCTCGGCGAGAGCGGAACGCTCCTCCAAAGCCCTCAGGGCGCTTCCCAAGGCCCTCGAGAGATTGTCGTCGAGGGCGAGGCTCATCAGATCCGACGTATAGGCGTGACCGACATGGCATCGGTAGCGCAATACTTCGTCTTCGTCGATTTCCCACATGACGCCGTGACAGTCCGGGCAGGCGAGAAGGGACCGCCGACCGATTTGATCCATGGTGCGCATGGTTGAATGTCCGCTTTTTGCTATCGCCACTTCGTGCTTGATATTGCTCGGCACGACGTGCAATGGCAATTTCGTCCCGAGGGACTCTCATGCACAATCGTGCTGCCGTTGCCGCAGCCGGGAGTAACGGCTGATTTATGATGTGAGCGCCGAGCAGAATCCGGGTGTTCGAAGGCAATTACTGCCTAAGCGAGAGGAGAGTCGCCAAGTAGTTTCTCATCGCAACGAGAGTTAGCTCCATCGTGTTGAGAAGCTGTTTGGCACTGTCCGTCGGCTTTCCCTTCTGCTCTAGGTCCGCGACAATCTTATGCTGCCTGGCGACGCGGTCCTCGGCTTGCTCCACAAACAACATGGCTCGCTTGAGATCGTTTTCTCGACGATTGTTCTTCATGGCAGTTACGCGCTTCGTCAGATAACGCCATATAATGGGGAACTGTTCAAGCGCAATAGAATGCCTTTGCTGGGCATAGATTTAGCCGCGTCAACGCTTTATCTTGCCTGCCCTCCATCCTGCTTTTGAGCAAAGAGTCGTTCGTAGGTCGCCTCTGCGATGCCATAGGTGCCGTCCGCAAGCTCGATCAATCCCTCGCGGTCCAAGATGCTGATCAAGCGTCGCTCCGACTTTATCAGGCCGCGCCCTTGAAGCTCGCTGATGACGACCGCCACGCCATCCCGCTTAACGCCGAGCATGACCGACAAGAATTCCTGCGTTATTGGAATGTTCCTTGACGTGAGGCGATCGGCGCACATGAGGAGCCAGCGCGCCAGGCGCTGCGGCAACAGATTGGCGGCATTGGAGAGAGCCGTATGGCTGGTTTGAATCAGAAAGACCTGAACATAGGTGAGCAGAAGATCTCGAATGCCAGGTTTCCTGTTCATTGCACCTCTAAGCTCGGATGACCCAATCATCATGGCCGAGCCTGCCACCTGTGTCAGTGTCTGCAGCGGTGAACGGTCGTTGCCGAGAACGACCATAAGGCCAGTCATCCCCTCTTTTCCGATGAGACCAATTTCCATTGGTCCGAAGGTCGGTGAGTTGCCAACGACCGACAGCACGCCATCCTCGGGGAAATAGATGCTGTCGATCGGAGCCTCGGGCTCTTCCAACACCTGGCGCGGCGCCACCTGCACGCGGCGCATGTGCGGGGCGAGGAACGATCGGTCCTCCGCCGACATGAAGTTCAGAAGACGATTGTCGGTGGTGTTGATCTCGGCATGCGGCTTCATTGTCGGCCTTTCAAGGCCCTGCAGGATTGGCTTAGGCCAATTTCGCGGGAATACAATGCTTGGTTCGCAATCAGACAGTTCGCGCCTGACCAAGCGGTGACAAACACCGCTGATACTCCTTCTCGGCAGGGCCATAGAGACCTTTCGCCATGTCGATCAGCGCGGCGCGATCAAGGATGGTGATCAGGCCCCGCCTGGCATGAATGAAGCCACGGTCCTCGAGTTCGCCGAGAGCCAAAGTGACGCCTGGCCGCTGCGCGCCGATCATCACCGCCAGGAGTTCATGCGTGAGGGGAAGCTGCTTGTTGCTGAGACGGTCCTCCATCATCAGCAGCCAGCGGGCAAGCTTCTGCGGCAGCAAAGCAATTGCATTCGCCAATACCGTCTGCGCGGTCTGGACCATGAAAACCTGGACGTAACGCAACATTATATCGCGCATGGTTTCACTCTGCTTCATCGCCAGCCGCAGGGAGTCAGACCCGATTTGCAGGGCCTGTCCTTCGGCCTGAACAAAGGTCTCATAAGGCGAGCGGTCATCGCCGAGGACCACTTTAAGTCCCGTCATGCCTTCCCGGCCAATCATGCCGATCTCGATCTGCTGATCAGGCTTGGCTGCGCCCGCGACCGAAGCAATTCCATTCTCAGGGAAATACACAAACTCGATGGGTTCAAAAGCCTTCTCCAGCACTCGCTTGATCTCAAGATTCACAGGCCTGAGCCGGCTCGCCAGCAGATCCTTGTCGGCCGCCGGCATGAAGCCAAGGAGCTGATTGGTAGACGAATTCAATCGATGTTCGTCGATCATCGTCTTGTCCCTTCATGGACAAGAGCGAGCGCGAAGGCTCTCAGCCACTGCATGTTGTTGTAAAAGCCGCGCTGACTACCTGTGTTGCAACAGGCCGGCTTGCGTCAAGGCTGGTCGAACAGCCCCAAGGTCAATAGCTAACAACTCGGTCCTGGGTGTAATGTTCCATACATATTCGGGCGCCTTCCGATGCGTCACGAAATAGGCGCAAGCAGTCAACCACTTGGTTATGCAGCGAGATCGCTATTGAGCTGGGTTTCTGGTGTTAATGATTGGCGTGGTCACGCCATTCACGTGGTATTTGTGGCACAGTAAGCAGTCTTGACGCGACATCCCGCTGGCATGACACGTCTGGCAGAGATCCTTTTTCACCGCACTGAAAGCGGGAGCGAAATTTTGCGGATTGCCCTGCTCGTAGCTCTTTAGATACGGGCGGCTTTTTTCAAGGTCATGACAGGTCAGACAGCCGCGATCGTCCATGATGCCGAAATGCGGCTCATGGATGAAATTCGTAAAGCGTCCCTGTTTGCTCTCGACCGAGGGCGGGGAGAAATTGACGACCCGCCCTTTGCCCTGGATGTCGTCAACGCTGTGGCATTTCGTGCATGACCCCTGAGCGTCCTTGCCGGTTAGAGAATCGAAGACCGCTGCAGCCGGGCTCGAGTCGCCCGTCGGCGCATGAGGACCGGTCAGAAATAGCCAAGAGTGGATGAACTTGTCCTTGTGACCTGTGGGACGGTAGAAAATCGCGTAATCCTGCCGGTACCAGCCGCCATATTCAGCCCAGCTCTCCGGATCCACGTTGCTTTCAATGCTGATTGCGGGCGCTGACGGGGCTTGAGGGTCAGCCGCCGCGGTATCCAAGTCCGGCGAGGCGTTGGCCGGCGTCTTTGCCTCCGGCTTGGAGACGTCATCCGCAGATGACGCGCGAAGCTCCTCCTCCGTCGGAAAGAGCAGATCGTCGGATTGGTCCGTCGCTTTGCCACGAGGCTGTTCGTCGGCGGAAAGCGCTTCCTCGCCCCCATCCGTCGCGGCCTTCGTATCGGCTTCTCCGGTTGCCGCGCGAGGCTGTTCGTCAGCGCAGCCATCGGGTTCGGTCTCTGCCGTATCGGTTTTCCCGGCAGCTCCGTCCGAGGCTTCTTTCTCGGCCTTGATACGAGCTTCGATCGCGCGCGGCGTGCCGGTCGGCAAAGGCAAGCGCCCGTTGATCGCCCCACCCTCTTCATCGGCAGCCAGCGTTTCCTCGCCGCCATCGGGCTCGGCCTCTGGGGTAACGGTTTCATCGGCCGCTCCATCAGGCGCAGCTTTCTCCGCCGCATCCTCGCTTTCAGCTTCGATCGTACGCGGCGGTTCGTCGGCACAGCGCGTTTCCTTGCCGCCACCGACCTCCGCCACCGGGGTATCGGTTTCAGCGGCCGCTTCGTCCCCTGCGTTCAGGCTCGCGGTTGCCTGAGGCGGATCCGAACCAGACAGCTCCTCGGGAGACGTCGATCCCGCCTCGCCCGATTCTGTCGTCACTGTGCTCACGGCCGGGCCATTGGCCGTTTCCGCGGGAAGATTGGGCAGCCACTGCTGTTGGGCGCTGACGACGACATCGCGCGGGATGCTCGCAGTCAGATCGGCAACGAGATTCGCACTCAGGGTTTCCGCTCCGCCAACATTGAGATTGCCCAGCACGTCCGACGCTTTTTCCTTGATCAGCGCATGGAACAGCCCCTTGATCTCCCAGACCAGGTTCGTCACTTCCTTGATCTGGTCGTCGCTTGCTTCGGTCAGGTCCTGAAGGTTCAGACTGTCCACGGCCTTGAGCAGAGCGCGGCCCCGCTCACTACGGCTGATCATCACTTTCATGAATGGCGTGAGCGCAGCCTCGGATGCATCCGGCCACTCGCCGATTGGGGCGTTTTTCCTCTTCAGCGTTTGCAGGTCGAGGCCAGGCAGGGTCAGAAAGGCAATGCCTGCCGGGCCGCTGGCCCGCTCCTTGCCGATGATCTGATCGAGATGACAGCCGGTGCATGTTCGCTCAAACGGCGCCAGGGCCATGATTCGCTTGTCGGCACGGCTATCGTGACAGGTGGAGCAGGTCGCGGGAATGCGCCTTGCCGGATCCTTCTTCGCCACTTCCGGGAAGTGTTTGCCAAAATGACCGGCGTGGTCGTAGATGATCCGTGTACGCCGCTCGAACGGATAGTTCTCGAATCGCGGATGCTGGCCGTCGAAGCTGTCGAATTTGACCACGTGGCACGAGCGGCATTGCTCGTTGGATATTCTGTTCAGATTGAAGCTTACGCCCTGATGCTCCTGGTGGCAGGTTGCGCAAAAGAGACCGCCTGCGACCGCGTCATGCATCGGGAACGCGATGTTCTGCGCGCGAGCCGATTGCGGCGCGGGCGACACGGCAGCGATCTTCGTCAGCCGGTTGGTGCTTTGCTTCAGAACTTCGGTCGAAGCGGCGTGCGCGTTCAAAGCCGTGTCCGGCATTTTGTGGCAGGTGAGACAGGCCTTGCTGTCGGCGAGCGGATCGCCGGCGATAAGTCCGTGCATCCAGCTCAATTTGCCGCTGCCGCTCTTGGTGTGGCAGGCGCTGCAATTCTCGATCGCGCCGTGAGCGCTCGCCAGCGGCCCCGGCATCAGGAAGGTCTTGCCCTCGGAGAGTAGAAAAGCCGCGCCCACGCCGATGAAGGTTACAAGCGCCGCAAGCGCCGCGAC
>DATBMX010000133.1:0-9917 GCA_036554625.1 Aestuariivirgaceae bacterium | reverse complement strand
CAACGAAGAGGCCATGGAGCTGGAGAAGGAATATCTCTTCCGGCAGTGCTGGCAGCTCTTGGGCCATGTCAGCGACATTCCCAATCCGGGAGACTATCTGACGTTTGACGTCGCGGGTGAACGGGCCATCGCGGTCCGCGGCAAGGATGGCGTTGTGCGATGTTTTCACAACGTCTGCCGCCATCGCGGCTCGCGAGTCGTGGCCGACAAGCGGGGAAGCTGCAAGTCGGCCATCGTCTGCCCATTCCACGGCTGGGCCTACAATCTCGACGGCACGCTCAGGGGAGCGCCGGCGCCGCGCAGCCTGCCCCGGCTCGATCCCGAGAGGCACGGGTTGCCCAAGCTCGAGCATGAGATATTTCACGGCTATATCTTCGTGCGGTTCAAGAGCGGGCCGCAGCCGTCCGTGGCCGAGATGCTGGCGCACTATGAGCCCCTCTTCGTTCTGCACAGGACCGCGGAGACCGTGCCCATCTCCCAGGTCTGGGAGTCGGAAATGCCCGCCAATTGGAAGGCCGTCCGCGACGTCGACAATGAAGGCTATCATGTGCCGATCGCACATCCTTCTCTCTACGACCTCTATGGACGGCAATATGTCGATGAGCTGCCTGGCGGGGGAGTCAACCGGTCGGTCGGTCGCTTCGACAATGTCCGATCCAAGCGCTGGAGCGTTCGCCACTACAAGAATTTGCGCCCTGCGTCCGCCACGGCGCTGGGCGACGAGGCCCAGAACTGGACCTATGTCGGCATGTTCCCCAATCTGGTGTTCGTCTTCTATCCCGAGCAGGTCGGCTACTATCAGGAATGGCCGATCAGCGTGCAGCGAACGTTCCAGCGCGGCACCTTCTATGGCCTGCGCGACGACAGGCGCGAGTTGAGGCTTGCCCGCTACCTCGCCTATCGAATCGAACGCGAGACGACACGCGAGGATCATCAGCTCATCGTATGGTCCTGCGAGGCGATGAAATCGAGCGCCTTTCCCGGCATCATTCTGTCCGATCACGAAGCAGGTGTCAGGGCGTATCACGACCAGCTGCGCAGGATTCTGCCCGTCTATGGGCTGGAGCAGGAGCCGCCGCCGGGAATGGTGGCCAAGGCTAACGAGCGGCTCAGGCACGGCGCCTGCTGATCAAGCAAAGTTGATTTTTCCTGTTGCCGAAGGTTCTGGCAGCAAAACCGGGCCATATGGCATTCCCGCTCATTGGAGATCGGCATGCATCGGCTCGCCGCATTTGTCATTGCGATTATTTGCTTCTCTGGCGCGAGTCTGGCCGGCGAAAATGCGCCGGATCTCTCCGACTGGAGCGCTGTCGAGGCGAAAGCCAGAGGGCAGACGGTCTACTGGAACGCATGGGCGGGCGAGCCCAGCATCAACGCCTATATCGTCTGGGCCGGGAAGCAGGTGCTCCAGCGCCATGGCGTCAGGATTGAGCACGTCAAGCTGAGCGACACCGCCGAGGCGGTCGCGAAGGTCATTGCTGAGAAGGCGGCAGGGCGGACCAGTGGCGGGTCGGTCGATCTCATATGGATCAATGGGGCAAATTTTGCCGCGATGAAGCAGAGGGGGCTTCTTTATGGCCCCTGGGCACGATGGCTGCCGAACTACAGGCTTCTCGATCTTGAGAACAAGGCTCCTGTGCTCAGCCGCGATTTCGGCGTGCCGACGGAAGGCTATGAGGCCCCGTGGGACCTGGCGCAGCTCGTGTTTTATTATGACAGCGCCAGAGTGGCATCGCCGCCGCGCAGCGCCGAAGAATGGCTGAGCTACGCAAGAGCCAATCCTGGCAGGCTCGCCTATCCCGACGTGCAGAACTTCTTGGGCGCGACCTTTGTCAAGCAATTGCTCATTGCACTTGCTCCCGATGCCTCGGCTTTGTTCAGTTCTCCAAGCGATGCGGTGTTCGCCAGAACAACGGCGCCCCTGTGGCCCTATCTCGATGCGCTGAATCCGCTGCTATGGCGTCGCGGGAAGGTGTTCCCCGCCAATAGTGCAGAGCTGCGGCAGATCCTTGCCGATGGCGAAACAGACGTCGCTTTCTCATTCAATCCGTCGGAGGCAAGCCTCGCCATCTCCCGCAGGGAACTGCCGGAGACGGTTCGCTCCTACGTTTTTTATGGCGGCACGATCGGCAATGCGAGCTTCCTCGCCATTCCCTATAATTCGAGGAACAAGGAAGGCGCCATGGTGGTGGCCAATTTCCTCCTCGGCGCCGATGCCCAGGCGAGGAAGCAGGACCCCAGCGTCTGGGGAGGACACACCGTCCTTTCGGTCGCTAAGCTTGACAGTTCGGAAAGAGAATTGTTCAAGACATTGAAGCCGGGCCTCTCGCCCGCTGATCTCGGACCCGCCTTGCCTGAACCGCACGCAGACTGGATGCTCCGCCTTCGCGATATGTGGCTCCAACGCTATGCATCGCAATGAAGGCGGACGACATCGGCCTGTGGCTGCGCATCGTCCCCGCTGCTTTCATTGCCGTTCTGGTCGTGCCGGCGGTGGCGGGAATGATCGGCGTGTTGCTGCCCGCTTTCGGATATTTCCCGGCGCTTGGAGGGCAAGCGTTTTCCCTTGAGCATTTCCGGGCGCTTTTATCCTCGCCCGGTCTGTTGCCTTCGGTTTTCGTCACCATCTGGATCGGCTTTGCCGCCACCTCCGTGTCATTGTTCATCGTCGTGGCGTTGCTGGCGCAATTCCACGACACGGCGTGGCTATGGCTCGTGCGCCGAATTTTATCGCCCCTTCTGTCCGTTCCGCACGCCGCAATCGCCATCGGCCTCGCTTTCGTCATTGCTCCGTCGGGCCTTCTTTTCCGCCTTGTTGCGCAAGCGGTGCCGGGCCTCGATCGGCCTCCCGATCTGCTGATCGTGCACGACGAGCTTGGCCTGTCGCTCATCGCGGCGCTGGTGCTGAAGGAGGTGCCCTTCCTTTTCCTCATGAGCCTTGCCGCTCTGCCGCAGATCAATGCGCATGCCCAGCTCGCCGCGGCACGCACCATGGGCTACGCTCCCTCCATCGCCTGGCTGAAGATCGTTTTGCCGCGACTCTATCCCCAGATCAGATTGCCCGTGATTGCCGTGCTCGCTTACAGCCTGTCGGTGGTTGATGCAGCGATTGTCGTTGGCCCCTCAACGCCGCCAACCTTGGCGGTATCGGTCCTGAAATGGATGAGCGATCCGCAGATCAGCCAGCGTTTTCTCGCAGCGGCTGGAGCCGTTCTCATGCTCGCGATCACCGTGGCCAGCGTGTGTCTATGGCTCGCGGCCGAGCGAGTCCTGAAATCTCCTGGGCTCGCGTGGATCGAGCAGGGTCATCGACAGCAGGGCGCCGGAGTCGTCTCCGTAGCGGCACGTTCCTCTGGGCTTATCATCCTTCTGCTCATCCTTATGAGCGGCTGCGCTGTCATATTGTGGGCTTTCGCCGAGAATTGGCAATTTCCCAGGATGTTTCCGGAGCGCTTGAGCAGCGAGACGTGGCATGCGCATGCCTCGACAATTGCTCGGCCGCTCGCCAATGCTGCGGCGATCGGACTGCTGGCCACGGCGGTTGCTGCATTCCTCACCCTTTCTCTTCTCGAGCGCGAGGTGCGCTGTGGCAGGTCGACGAAGCGGTGGACGGAACAATTGCTCTATATCCCGCTGATCGTTCCGCAGATCGCTTTCCTGCCCGGTCTTCACATCCTCCTCATCGCGCTAAACCTCGACTCGAACATTCTCGCCGTTGCGACCGGGCATCTCGTCTTTGTTCTGCCTTATGTCTATCTCTCGCTCAGCCAGCCCTGGTCCTTCTTTGACGACCGGTATCGCCAAGTTGCCCTTTCCATGGGAGCGACCCCTCTGCGCGTGCTCCTGCAGGTGAGATTGCCCATGCTTCTCGCAGCCGCGCTGACGGCGTTTGCCGTGGGATTCGCAGTCAGCATCGGCCAGTATCTGCCCACGCTTCTGCTCGGCGCCGGACGCTTTCCGACCATCACCACTGAAGCCGTGGCGCTGGCTTCGGGAGGCGATCGCCGGCTGACGGCGCTCTTGGCGATTCTTCAGTCTCTCCTGCCGTTCGCCGTCTTTCTCGCCGCCCTGTTCCTGCCGCTGGCATTGTTTCACAACCGCAGGGGGTTGCGCACGGCATGAACCTGCCAACCGGCGCCAGCGAAAGCGGTCTCATACTTCGCAATCTGCACATTGGCGTGGCAGGCAGGCCGCTGCTCGACCTATCCCTCTCGATAACGCCTGGCGACATCGTGACCATCACGGGCCCGAGCGGCTCGGGAAAGTCGACTCTTCTCGCATATGTGGCGGGGCTATTGTCGCCGGTGTTCGACGCCAAGGGTGAAGTGTGGCTCGGGAGCCGGCGCATTGACCATTTGCCGGCGCATCTCAGGGGCACGGGTCTTCTGTTTCAAGACGATCTTTTGTTCCCGCACTTGTCGGTTGGCGGCAATCTCAAATTCGCCATCGGCTCCCGGAACGCCGGCTCGCTCGAGCGCGATGCTCTGGTGGAGGCGACGCTTGCCCGGGCAGGGCTTGAGGGTTTCGCCAAGCGTGATCCCGCGACTCTTTCCGGTGGGCAGCGCGCGCGGGTCTCGTTGTTGCGGGTGCTCTTGTCGGAGCCGAGAGCGATCCTGCTCGATGAGCCGTTCTCGAAGCTCGACCCAGAGCTGCGCGCCCAGTTCCGGCAATATGTCTTCAACGAGGCCCGTCTTCGCATGCTGCCTGTACTGCTCGTGACACATGATGCCGAAGACCAGGTCGCCGCCGGCGGCCGCATGATCGAGCTCAAGAAGACCGCGTGAGATGTTGTCCGCATCGGCCGGCCAGTCGAACTCGGCGTTAAGAATTTCTTGTCCAAAACGGGCGATTTGGCGCAAAACAACCTAAAGCTGATCTACATAGGCTGCGCAACTAGAGAAAAGCAACAAGGCGCGGCATGTTCCACAACCAGTCATTGCAATCGCTCACGATCACCATCCGCACGTTCTGGCGCGACCTGCGCGGCGGGATCGCCGTCATATCGGGGATTGCCTTCCTTGTCGTCACTATTGGCGCAGGCGTGGCGGTGGATTTCATGCGCGGGTCTGCCCAGCGCAAGGAGCTTGACGCGGCACTCGATGCAGCCGCGCTCGCGGTGGGAGCAGCGAGCATCACCGACGCCGAGCAGCTCCAGGATCTTGTGCGGAAATACCTCGCCATAAACTATAATGGCTTGGGTTTCTCATCGGGCGACTTGGAGATTTCAGTCGAAATCACGGATGAGACGGTCACGATCGCGGCCGAGCAACGCATGCCGACGACGCTCATGAAGCTTGCCTCGATCGACACGATGACGATCGCCTCCTACGCCGAAGTGACGCGAAGCCAGCCGAAAACGGAGCTCGTGCTCGTGCTCGACAACACAGGCTCGATGGACAATGGCGACAAGCTCGAGGCGCTTAAGGAAGCCGCAAGCGAACTCACCGATGTCCTGTTTGGCGATGAGACGGCATCCGACACGCTGAAAATGGCTGTCGTGCCATTCTCAACCACGGTCAATGTCGGCCCGCAATATGCGGATGCAGACTGGCTCGACCACGAGGGCCTCAATCCCGTCTCGCATCTGAACTTCGTCGATTCGTCGAAGCACAACAGCTGGGCCTGGGAACAGCTCGCCAACATGGACTGGAACGGCTGCGTGGAGCAGCGCCGGGCGGGCGCGGGCATCGATTACGACATCGACGATACGACGCCGGACACCGCCAATCCCGACACCCTGTTCCCCTTGTTTTTTGCACCGGACGAGCCGAACGACGGCAACAATGCCTCGCGCCTGTCAGGCTACGGCAGCGGATTCGTCAACAGCTATCTCGACGATTGGCGGTCGAACGAAACAGTGTCGAGTTCGACGAAGCGCAGCACGTCGCTCGATACGCGGCAGCGCCGCTATGAAAAATATGTCGGCACCTACGCTTCCGGCGACGGGCCAGGCGCGCTGTGCACGATTGCCGCCATCACGCCGCTCACCGGCTCGAAGCATACGGTCGCCGATGCTCTGGATAACATGACTGCAAGCGGTTACACGAATATCGCTTCGGGAGTCGGCTGGGGCCTGCGCGTGCTTTCGGCAAGCGTTCCCTTCACCGAGGGCGCACCCTATGAGGACGATGACTGGCAGAAAGTGATGGTCGTCATGACCGATGGGGAGAACGACTGGGGCTCCTCGCTCAGCAACATGAACGCTTCGCATTATGGAGGCTATGGGTACCCCAGCCAGTCGGCGACGCGTTTGGGGATGAGTTCGATCAGCGATCACGACGGGGCGCTCGACGCTCGAACGATTGCGGCATGCAACGAGGTCAAGGCGGCTGGCCAGAACGGCAACAGGATCACCGTATACACCATCACCTTCGGCTCGATCGACGAGGAGTCGCGGGAAATGATGGAGGATTGCGCGTCCGACTCCGAAAAATACTTCCACGCGCCCGATAATGCGACATTGCAGGACGTGTTCGAGGACATCGCCGCGAGCATCAAGACGATTTATCTGTCGAAGTAGGAGGCAGCTCCCGACACAACCTCGGTGATCAAGATGTGATGGCCGGACTTAATCCGGCCATCTTACTATTCGCCACGCGACGCAAGTCAGGGTCTCATGCGCGGACTTGACCCGACCCGGCAAAATATCCATAAGGCGGAAAATAGTCCTTGACACCGTGACGCTCGCCAAGTAGATTCGCCTCACGCTCCCGAAGTGGGCGAGCAGCCAAATTCCCCCTCACAGCATTTTAGACAAGAGCTATCCGGATTGTCCGCGCTCGCGGCCATAGACCAGGAGCATGGCAATGATGACGGTGCCATAGATGATCTGGCGGCCCGATTCGTCGATCTGCATGACCGAAAGAATGGACTGGAGCAGGGTGATGAGAACCACCCCGGCAATCGTCCCGAGATAGGTGCCGCGGCCGCCCAGTATATTGGTGCCGCCAAGGACGACGGCGGCGATCGCCGGCAGCAGATAGGGATCGCCCATGGCTTGATAGGCCTTGGTCGAATAGCCGGCGAGGAGCACGCCCGCCAGTCCGGCGAGTGCCCCCGACAAAGTGAAGGCGAGGAGGAGGATGCGGCGCGTATCGCAGCCGGAGAGATAGGCGGCTCGCTCGCTGTTGCCGATGGCATAGACCGAGCGGCCAAAGCTCGTGCGGGTGAGCAGGAACACGGCGGCGGCGCCGACGAGAAGCCAGACGAGGAGGGCATTGGGAATGCCGAGCAAGCTTCTCCCGGTCGCAATGAAATGCATGGTGGCGGTGGCGTGATCCTGGGGCGCGAAACCGCCCGTGCGCAGAACCATCAGCCCTTGCGCCACGGCGTTGATGCCGAGCGTGAAGATCATGGAAGGGATGCGAAGATAGGCGACGCCGATGCCATTGATGATGCCGAAGAAGGCGCCGCAGAGGATGCCGAAGGGTATAGCCAGCACATCGCCCTGGCCCCATCCGGCGGCCGCGGTGGACATCATCGCTCCGGCCGTGATCACCCAGGGCACCGAGAGGTCGATATGGCCAAGGAGGATGACGATCATCATGCCGGTGGCGACGATGCCGAGGAAGGAGGCGACCTGAAGCTGCTGCAGAAGATACTCAGGCGACAGGAAGCTCGTCGAATAGATGCTTCCTATGAGGAGGAGTGCCAGGATGCAGGCGAAGGCGGCAGCGACGGCCGGATCAAACCGGCGCGCCATGGCCGGCAGCTTGGCTGTCACCGGTCCATCGCTCACGTGAAGAGGTCCAGTCGGTTGCGCATTCTGAGGAGCCGGAAGGCCCCGAGACTCACGGCGGCGAGCAGGATGATGCCCTGGACCAGCGGCTGCCAGAAAGGCTCGAGATCGAAGACGAAGAGGAGATCGCCGATGGTGCGCAGCACGAACGCGCCGAAGATCGAGCCCACAGCGCTGCCCGAGCCGCCGAACAGCGACGTGCCGCCGATCACGACGGCCGCGATCGAATTCAGCGTGTAGGTGCCGCCGATGGCCGAGGACGCCTCTCCCGAATAGGTGATGAAGGTGAGCATCAGGCCGGCGATGGCGGCCAGCAGGCCGGACAGAGCATAGGCGAGGAGTTTTGCCCTGCCGATGGGCACGCCCGACATGAAGGCGGCGGTCTCGGACGAGCCCACCGCATATGCGGCGCGGCCCAGAACGGAGCGGCGATAGGGAATCCAGATGAAAACCACCACGGCCAGAATAACGACGAGCGATGCCGGAATGCCGCCCGGAAGCTGGCCGGTGAGCGCATCGGCAAGGCCTGAATTGACGTCGCCGCCCGGAACCGGGCGAAGGATCAGAGCGAAGCCGTAATAGACGGCGCCCGTGGCAAGGGTGGTGATGATGGGTTGCAGCCTGCCATAGACGATGATGAGACCGTTGATGAGGCCGCAAATGAGCCCCGCCGCCAGCACGGCGGCAACGCCGAGCGCCGTTTCGCCGGGCGAACCGACGACGAGCGTGGAAGCAAGACAATTGGCGAGGACGAACACCATACCGACGGAAAGATCGAGGCCGGCGGTCAGCACGGGAAGGGTCTGCGCCATCGCCACGAGAGCGAGGAGAACGCCCTTGTTGGCGGCCGTCGTAGCCACCGCGGGGGTGAGTCCGACGGGATGGTTCGCGACATAGAGAATGAAAAAGGCGGCGGCTGTGACGAAAGCGATGATCGTGCCCTTGTGCTCAGCCAGTATATGCCGCGAGGAAATCATGAAGCTGCCGCCTGTCTCGCGCCCCCGATGCGCTCTGGAATGTTCAAAGCGCTCGACAGGAGAGCCTTTTCGTTGATGTCCGCCCCTTCGAGCATGCGCAAGAAACGGCCGTCGTACATCACGGCAACCCGGTCGCACAGGCCGATGAGTTCGTCATAATCGGTCGAGTAGAAGATGAGAGCCGAGCCCGCGTCGGCCAGGCGCCGCATCAGCTGGTACATTTCCTGCTTGGTGCCCACGTCGATCCCCCGCGTGGGGTCGTTGAGGAGGATGATATGAGGTTCGTTCATCAGCCATTTGGCGATGATGACCTTTTGCTGGTTGCCCCCGGAGAGCGCGTTGGCGGGAGCCCTGACATCGGGCGTCTTGATCTGCAGCAGGCGGATCATCTCGTCCACCAAAGCGAGCTCCTTCGACTGGTCGATGATACCAAAGCGCGCAAGGCGGTCGAGAGCGGCGAAGGAAAGATTGTCCTTCACCGACATGGGAAGCAACAGCCCCTCGGTCTTGCGGTCCTCGGGGATAAGCGCCATGCCGGCGCGGCGCGACTTCGCCGCCCGTGGGCTCCTGAGTTCCGCCTTGGCGCCATTGATTTCGATGGTCCCGCCGACGCCGACCAGAACGCCGAACAGGCTCAGGAGCAACTCGCGCTGGCCTTGGCCGTCGAGACCGCCCAGCCCCATGATCTCGCCTGGCCTGAGATCGAAGCTTATGTCGCGCAGCCTCTCCGCCCAGGAGAGATCGGCGATGGACAGCACTGGCTTCCCCGAGGGCTTCCGCGGGGGTTTTGCCGGGAAGACGCTCTTATATTCGCGACCGATCATCATTTCGACGATGGACTCGTCGCTCTTGGTACCCGCCTCGAAGGTCGCGACGTAGCGGCCGTTGCGATAGACCGTGCAGTCATTGGCGAGCTCGGCAATCTCATGCATGCGGTGAGATATGTAGACGATGGCCAGGCCTTCGGAACGCAATTGCTTGAGGACGGCGAACACCGTGGCGACGTCGCTTGCCGTCAGCGCCGAGGTCGCCTCATCGAGGATCAGGATCTTGGGATCGCGGGCCAGCGCCTTGGCGATCTCGACCATCTGGCGGCGCGACAGCGGAAGGTCCGTGACCCGGGCGAGGGGATGAATGTCCGGCGCCCCGGCACGGGCCAGCGCCTTCTCCGCGATCTTGCGCTGCGCCTGACGATCGATCAG
>DATBMX010000132.1:0-3994 GCA_036554625.1 Aestuariivirgaceae bacterium | reverse complement strand
AAGCCCCAGGCCCAGGCATCCTCGAGCCTGACCACTCCGATATCGACGTTGCGCTGCTTGAAAATGCGATTGTCAGTGAGCAAGCCTTCGATGTCGTCGCAGACTTGCAGGAATGGGTCGCAGAAATCCCAGATGTCATCGATCAGCTTCGGCGGAAGATCCTGATGCACCCCGCCGATCCGGAAATAGGCGGCGTGCATCCGGCTGCCCGAGGCCCGCTCATAGAACACCATGAGCTTTTCACGTTCCTCGAAACCCCAGAGCGGTGGAGTGAGGGCGCCCACATCCATCGCCTGCGTGGTGACGTTGAGGATGTGCGACAATAGCCGCCCGATCTCGCAGAAGAGCACCCGAAGGAGCTGGGCGCGCCTGGGAACCTCCAGAAGAAGAAGCTTTTCCGCAGCGAGGCAGAAAGCGTGCTCCTGATTCATCGGTGCGACATAATCGAGCCGATCGAAATAAGGTATCGCCTGCAGGTAGGTCTTGGCTTCGATCAGCTTTTCGGTACCGCGATGCAGGAGTCCGATATGGGGATCGACACGCTCCACCACCTCACCGTCGAGCTCGAGCACCAGCCGCAGCACACCGTGGGCCGCCGGATGCTGCGGCCCGAAATTCATCGTGAAGTTGCGCAGCTCGGTGTCCGCCTTCATCACGTCTCAGGAGCCCTTCTCCTTGGCCTTCTCGTCGCCGGGCAGGAGGTAGCCCGGACCTTCCCAGGGCGACAGAAAGTCGAACTTGCGGAATTCCTGCGTGAGCCGCACGGGCTCGTAGACCACCCGTCTCTGCTCATCGTCATAGCGAACCTCGACGAACCCGGTGAGCGGAAAGTCCTTTCGCAGTGGATGACCTTCGAACCCGTAATCGGTCAGCAGCCGACGCATATCGGGATGACCGGTGAACAACACTCCGTAGAGATCGTAGGTCTCGCGCTCGAACCAGTCAGCGCCGGGGAAAACCGCTATGATGGATGGAACTGGTGTATTTTCGTCGACTTCGATCTTGACGCGGATGCGGCGATTCTGCTTCGGCGAAAGGAAATGATAAACGACATCGAAGCGTCGTTCCCGGCTGGGCCAATCCACGGCGGTGACGTCGATGATGCTCCAGAATTGACAGCGCTCATCGTCACGCAGAAACGTCGCCACCTTCACGATATCGCGAGCGGCGGCCGCGACCGTGAGGTCACCATTCGCAATCCAATGCCCTACGATCGATCCGGGCAGCGCGCCCGCGATGGTCGCGCCGAGCTTGTCGAGTGATTCATCCATTGTGAAAGACCCATCACCGCTCGATGGTGCCCGTGCGGCGAATTTTCTTCTGCAACAGCAGCACACCGTACAGCAGCGCCTCGGCCGTCGGCGGACAACCCGGCACATAGATGTCGACCGGCACGATCCGATCGCATCCGCGAACGACCGAATACGAATAGTGATAATAGCCCCCGCCGTTGGCGCAGGAGCCCATCGAAATAACGTAACGCGGCTCCGGCATCTGGTCGTAGACCTTGCGAAGCGCCGGTGCCATCTTGTTGGTGAGCGTGCCGGCCACGATCATCACGTCGGATTGGCGAGGCGAGGCGCGTGGTGCGAAGCCGAAGCGCTCGGCGTCATAGCGCGGCATCGACATCTGCATCATCTCGATTGCGCAGCAAGCCAGTCCGAAGGTCATCCACATCAAAGAGCCGGTGCGCGCCCACGTGATCAGATCATCGGTCGCCGTGACCAGAAATCCCTTGTCTGCGAGTTGGTCGTTCAAGCCCGCAAAAAAGCGATCCTCCCCACCGCCAATACGGTCCGCGGGCGAGGTGAGAAGTCGCTTCGGGGGAGCCACAACGGCTGCGCGCTCTAATTCCATTCGAGCGCTCCTTTCCGCCACTCATATATGAAGCCGACGGTCAGGGTGCCAAGAAACACCATCACCGACCAAAAGCCGTAAAGGCCCAGATCGCCGAAGGCTACGGCCCAAGGGAACAGGAAGCTGATCTCGAGATCGAAAATGATGAACAAAATGGCGACCAGATAAAAACGCACGTCGAATTTCATGCGCGCGTCGTCGAAGGCATTGAAGCCGCATTCGTAGGCTGAAAGCTTCTCGGGATCGGGGCGCTTGTATGCGACCAGGAAAGGCGCCAGCAGGAGAGCCAGGGTGATGCCAAGGGCAATCGCGATGAAGATCACCAGGGGCAAATAATCCAGCAACAACTCGTTCATCGGCTGCTCCGTCCCCGGCGTTCCTGACCCCAGACCAGCAGACAAGATGCCGCAGGCGCTCCCGATTTGCGCCCTTGTTCCAGATTGGATTCGTGCCAAGGACGTGCCGGCTTTGCCTTAGCCCAGCACCCAATGAGTGGCAAGCTGCCTGGCAGCTTGCTTTTCGCGTAGGATCGCTGAGCTTTCCACCCCATCGGATTGGGCTCGGCTGCCGGCTTCACCTGGCATTCGGGATCACGGCGGCAATCGAGAGGAACGGTCGATGCAACGCAAGGTCATGATTTCGTGCGCCGTCACCGGCTCCGCCGACACTCCTGCCCGCAACCCCGCAGTGCCGGTGACGCCCGAGCAGATCGCGCAATCCGCAATCGATGCCGCGAGCGCCGGCGCCGCCATCGTGCACATCCACGTCCGCGATCCGAGGACCACGCGGCCGAGCATGGAAGCTGCACTCTATGCGGAGGTGGTCGATCGAATCAGATCGAGTGGCCGTGACGTCCTCATCAATCTCACGACGGGGCCGGGCGCACGTTTCGCGCCCGGACAGATCGATCCGCTCCAGCCGGGTCCCGGCACCACCCTGAAGCCGGCAGCAGACCGGGTTCGGCACGTGGTCGATCTCAAGGCCGAGATCTGCAGCCTCGATATGGGCAGCATGAACATGGGGCAGCACGTTTTCGTCAACACACCGGGTTATCTCGAAGCCATGGCGATTGCCATCCGGGATGCCGGCGTAATGCCGGAGCTGGAAGTGTTCGAAGCCGGCCATCTGCTGCTGGCCAAGCGCTTGATCCAGACAGGCCATATCAAGGCTCCCGGCATGTTCCAGATCTGTCTCGGGATTGCCTGGGCGCAGCCCGCGACGACCGAGGCGATGAGCTACATGCGTGGATTGTTGCCTACCGGGTCACCCTGGTTCGCATTCGGTGTTTCGATGCACCAATTTCCGATGGCGGCGCAGGCGGTGCTGCTCGGGGGGCACCCCAGGGTAGGTCTGGAGGACAATCTTTATCTCGAAAAGGGCAAGCTGGCGCCGAGCAACGCGGCGCTCGTGGAGAAGGCAGCCAAGATCATCGAGATTCTGGGAGACACCGTCGCCACCCCCGCTGAAGGGCGGCAGCTGCTCGGGTTGACAGCTCCGTCGCAGGCTGGCGGGAGCGACGGGGCTCGAACCCGCGACCTTCGGCGTGACAGGCCGACGCTCTAACCAACTGAGCTACGCCCCCGCAGGCGTGCATGCGCAGTTAAATACCCCCTCCGCCCGAGTCAAGGCGCTGGTCCGGTTCAGCACCTTTGACAATCCAGCTCGGATTTCCGAGGGATTTCCGAGGGCCGGCATTGAAAAAACCCACATTTTTCGGCATTAGTTCCATGGTCAGACTCTATCCGAATCGTCTAATCCGACAACGTGATGAGTGGCTCTGTCGCCACTTTCAAACGAGGAGGGCCAGCCATGGCAGCGAAGAAAGCGGGCGCACCTGCGACCGTGACCCTGAAGCATCTCGCCGCAAATCTCTCGGAATCCCACGAAATGTCGAAGAAGCAGACCGAGGCTGTCCTCGGCGACTTGGTTGGCCTCGTGACCAAGCACCTCAAGAAGGGCGACCGCATTCGCATCGGCGGCCTCGGCATCCTGCAGGTTCGCAAGCGCGCCGCCCGCATGGGCCGCAACCCCGCGACCGGCGAGCCGATCAAGATCAAGGCGAGCAAGAAGATCGCCTTCCGTCCCGCCAAGGAGCTCAAGGACTCGATCTAAGGTCGCTCCCTCCTCGTCTTCCGAC
>DATBMX010000054.1:0-12127 GCA_036554625.1 Aestuariivirgaceae bacterium | reverse complement strand
AGGAAGCTTATGGCGCGCCATGGTGAGAGGCCGACGTGATGGGGCGAGTGCATGATCATAGACACGACGTGCTCGTGGTCGAGGATGAACCGCTCATTCTTCTGGAGCTCATGCAGATGCTCGAAGAACTCGGCTGGCATGCAACACACGTCGCGAGCGACATCGATCGGGCAATGGAGCTTGCGAGAAGCGAGAAATTCGAGGTGGGCATTCTCGACGTCAATGTCAGGGGACGGACAAGCTCGCCCGTTGCCGAGATTCTCGAAGAGCGACATGTGCCGATCATATTGGCGACAGGTTACAGCACCGACGTGATTTCGGAGAAATACCCTCAATTTACATATCTACAGAAGCCCTATGTCCGGCGAGATCTGGCGGATGCCCTCACAAGAGCGCTTGCCGGCAGCACGGTCGAAATGAGAAATCGGGCCTGACCGCCGGCCTACTTGACTTCACTCCCCCACTGATGACCACAATCGATTCTGCACGTGCAGATGCAATCGGAACAACTTTCGGTTCCATATCATCGCTGCATCCCAGCAAAGGTTGGTCGTGGTTCCCCTGCCTTTCGATCGAGAAGAATACAAATCGCGCCTCAATCGCGTGCGCCAACGGATGGCTCAGCTCGGTCTCGAGCTGCTGATCGTGACCGATGTCGCCAATCAGCATTATCTTACGGCATACGACGGCTGGTCGTTCTACACGCCGCAGATCGTTATCGTGTCGATGACGGATGATCCCTATTGGGTCGGAAGAGCGATGGATGCAGCCGGCGGCCGGCTCACGGTATGGATGGAGTCTCAGCATGTCGTCGGGTTTCCGGAGGATTATGTCCAGCAGCTCGACCGCCACCCGATGGAGTGGATTGCGTCTTGGCTGGCCGGAAAAGGGTGGGGGAACGCGCATATCGGAATCGAGACGGAGAGCTACTACTATTCTCCCCGAGCGCATGCGCGATTCGTCGAGCGGCTTCCCAACGCAAAGTTCTCCTCGGCCGATTTGATGGTCAACTGGCTGCGTGCCAAGAAATCGCCTGGGGAGATCGAGTATATGCGACGAGCGTCCCGCCTGGTTGAGCAGGCCATGCGTGCCGCCTATGACACTATTGCGCCGGGCGTGAGGGAGTGCGATGCGGTTGCAAGGCTCTATGCGGCGCAGATTGCAGGCGAGCCGGACTATGCCGGCGACATCACAGCGCTTCCGCCCACGATCCTGGCCGGGGAGAATGCTTCTGCTCCTCACATCCTATGGGGTGACCGCCGTTTCGGCGACAATGAAACCGTGGCGCTTGAGCTCGCAGGCGCTTGCCGGCGCTACCACGCAGGTCTCGCACGAACGATGCAGCTTGGAGACCCGCCGCGCGCAGTCCAGGACACGGCAAAAGCGGTCATGGAAGGCATGGACGCGGTTCTCGAAGCGACAAGACCCGGCAGCATGGCCGAAGAGGTTCATGCCGCCTGGAACAAGGTGATCGGCCGCTATGGTCTCAAGAAAGAGTCGCGCATTGGCTATGCCATCGGCATCGGCTATCCCCCGGATTGGGGAGAGCATACGATCAGCCTTCGGCCGGGAGATCGAACGGTGCTGGAACGCGGCCACACCCTGCACTGCATCCTCGGAATGTGGATGGAGAACTGGGGCCTGGAAGTGTCGGAAACCATTCTCGTAACTTCGAAGGGAGCGGAATGTTTGACGGAATTTCCACGCGACATCTTCGTTAAATAGGGAACGCGAGTGATCGATCAGGATATCATCGACAGAGCGATTGAGGTGCGGCGCCATCTGCACCAGAACCCGGAACTCTCCAACCAGGAAACCGAGACGCAGGCCTTCATCCAACGCGAACTGGCCCGAACAGGGCTTGAGCAGGTTCGAGTCGCCGCCGGAACGGGCGTTGCGGTCGATATCGTCGGAAGTGCGGGACCTTCAAACCGCAAGATCGCGATCCGAGCGGATATCGATGCCTTGCCCATCGTCGAAGAATCAGGGGTGACTTTCAGTTCCAAGCGTCAGGGGGTCATGCATGCGTGCGGTCACGATGCCCACACGGCCATGGTGCTGGCCACCGCTGCAGGTCTTCACCGCCACCGCAATGCGTTCCGTGGAACCGTGCGGCTCATCTTCCAGCCGGCTGAGGAAGCCGAGCCGCTGGGCGGGCGGCGAGTGTTGGCGGAAGGCCTTCTGGAAGACGTCGATGGCGCCATTGGCATACATGTCGACCCATATCTTGAAACGGGCAAGATTGCCGTCGCTCCCGGGAGCTATACGCTTGCTGCGGATGGTTTCGACATCATCATCAAAGGAGCGTCGGCACATGCCGCCAAGCCGCAGGAGGGAGTCGACGCCATAGCCATCGGCTGCGCCATCGTGTCCGAAATACAGAAGATCGTCTCGCGCGAGGCGGATGTGCTTAAGCCCCTGATCATTTCGGTGACGACGTTTTCCGGCGGTGGCTCATACAATGTCATCGCCGACCAGGTGCTGCTCAAAGGCACGGTGCGATCCGGTGACCAGAAGAGCCGGGACATGGCGCATAGGCGGCTTGAGGAAATCGTCACCGGCGTTGCGCGGCTTCACCGCGGTGAGGCGGAGCTGCGTCTCGTCAAGGGCGAGCCGCCTGTGGAGAACGATGCCGAGATGGCTGCGCTCGTTGAAAGGACGGCGAAGAACCTTCGTGGCGAGGATGCCGTCATGCGGCTGCCCGGCTGGACTGCGGCTGACGACTTTGGCTTCTACAGCGCAGTGAGGCCTTCGGTCTATTTCAGACTCGGCGTCCGTAACGAGAACAAAGGTGCCGCCTATCCCCTGCACCACCCGAAATTCAGCATAGACGAAGACGCCATTCCCTTTGGCGTGGAGACACTGGTGGGAACAGCGCTTGCTTTTCTGGAGAACAGTTGAGGCGCTACTGGTTCTTGGGCGGCGTCGGCGCCAGCAGGTAATAGGGAGTCTTCGGCTCTTCATCCGGGCCGATGGCTTCTGGAACTTGCTCCCCCGGCTCACCGAGTGATTTGATGTAGCGATAGAGAGAACGAAGGTCGCTTTCTTGCATGGCGTTGACATTGAACCATGGCATCGGCGGGCGCGTCTTGAAGGACTTCGCGAAATTGACGAACTCACCCTCGGTCTTCGCCTTCTCGACGATCGTCAGCCTCAGGTTCAAGGCATAGGTTGTTCCCCAAGGACCCCGCCAGCCGATGGCGGTTCCCTTCAGCGCCGCGTCAGGATTGATCTTTCCTCCCGACACGTCATAGCCCTCCGTGTGACAGTCATGGCAGCCATGGGTTATCGCGACATAGGCGCCGCGCTCCACCGATACATCGTCGGCTGCAGAAACCGGCTGGGACGCCAAGGCTGTGGAAAGACCGAATAGCAACGCTGACCAACGCATTCTTCTTGATCTCCCGTTCTTTCGAACTTGGCCGTCCGTTTGAAGCTTTACCTCAGAATGCTTGATTGGCAAGGTTGAAAGAACACGCGGGATCAGCTCTACGTTTCTGCCATGTGCAATCTCTACAGCATGAGAAAATCGCGGGACGAACTGCTGAGGCTCTTCAGGATTGCCCGGGCAGACGAGGAAATCCCGCAGAACATGCCGGCCATCTTCCCGGATGCCATCGCTCCCATCGTGCGGCTTGATGAGACGGGTTCGCGGCATCTCACAAAGATGCGGTGGGGCTTCCCGCCGCCACCCAAGGGGAGCCGCCCGGTTACCAACATCCGTAACACGGATAGCCCCTATTGGCGGAATTGGCTCAGGCCCGAATATAGGTGTCTGGTGCCTGCGACCTCCTTCTGCGAATGGACCGACATGCGGCCCAAAGTGCCGCACTGGTTCGCCTTGCGGGAGGAGCGGCCGCTTTTCGCTTTTGCCGGCCTCTGGCGGCCCTGGAGAGGGGAGCGCAAGGGCCGAAGCGGCGAGCACCTCCTCTATGCTTTCCTCACGACGGAGGCCAACGACCTGGTGCGCCCTATCCACGCCAAGGCAATGCCGGTGATTCTTTCCGAGGAGGAAGCATGGGACAGGTGGCTCACGGGCTCGGTGGAGGAAGCACTGAAGCTCCAATTCCCGCTGGCGCCGATGCAGCTCGGCATCGTGACGAGAGGCGAGGTTGAGGACCGGGGCTGATATATTGCCGATGGTTGCAGCGATCGATAGTGCGCCCTAGAGTGAGAACGGAGAGGCAGTCGTTGGGGAGTGAGCCGTGAGCAACAAGACCTATTCCGGAACGTGCTTTTGCGGGGATGTGGCCATCACCTTGACCGGCGAGCCCGTTGCCATGGGCTACTGCCACTGCAGCTCCTGCCGTCATTGGTCGGCAAGCCCTGTCAATGCCTTTTCCCTATGGCGACCCGACGTGCTGAAGATCGTCAAGGGGGAAGACAAGATCGGTCGCTTCCAGCGAAGCGAGCTCACCGTACGCAGATGGTGCAAGACCTGCGGCGGGCATCTGTTTGCAGAGCATCCGTTGTGGAACCTGGTGGATGTCTATGCCGGGACGATCCCGGATCTTCAGTTCAAACCGGCGCTGCATGTGAACTATGGTGACACCGTTTTGCCCATGGCCGACGGCCTGCCGAAACAAAGAGATTTCCCGAAAGAGTTTGGTGGGTCTGGGGAGCTGCTGCCCGAAACCTAGGCAATCCGCAACCAGGCGAATACCGCTGGTTGCGGATGGCCTGGGGCTTCGACTCGGAGCCCGCGATTAATCTTTTTTAAGGCGGAATGCCTATCCTTCCCTGGGGGCCAAGAGGCAGTGTATGAAACCGGCAACTGCTGCACAGAGCAGCAGTCACAGCCTTGTTGCTATCTTGATCCTCGTCTCTCTGCTTGTCCTGGGAGGGACCGGAGGCGTCGTTTTCTATGCATTGTCCGGTCTCGCTTCGCGCACCAATCAAATCGACAATGAGCTGACGGGGCAGGCGGCCCGCGCGGCGCTTCGCGCAATGGAGCAGCGAGTGCGGGACATCAACAGCGAGTTTTCCAGGTCCGATAATCTTTCGGCGCCGCACCGGGGCGTATCCCTGTTCGAGAGGCGGGTGGCGGATCTTTGCGCGGGGGCGCGATTTGGCGTGAACTTCGACCTTTTCCTGCTCGTCAGCGATCAGATGCGCAATCTGGTCGGTTGCATCGACGGCAAGAGAGTGCGTTCCCCTCCAAACGAGCTCATGGGCCGGGCTTTGGCGCCAATCATTCGCGACGTGGCCGCGACCTACAAGCGCAACACCCAGCGCAGCGGATTTATGCTGACCAAGGTTGGCATTGCCGCCGTATCCGTCGGACCTGCCTGGTGGAGCATCGCAGAGTTTGGGAACGGGGTGCCCAACCTGCTGGTTATCGGCAAGCGGCTCGATGACTCCATGGTCAAACGGATGGGGAGAGACTTCAGTATCACGGGATTGAAGCTCGCCACGGATACGAAAGCCGTCAATGCTGCAGCAGCGATCCGCGAACCCGACGGCCGCATCATCGGCGGACTTGCCTGGTCTCCGCGCCAACCTGGCGATATCGCCCTTGGTCAGTTCCTTCCCACGGTCTACGCGAACTTCATGTTCCTGACCGTCGCCTTCGCCGGAATGGTCGCGGCCGTGTGGATCTCCTTTCGGGCCGTGCAGGACAGCAATAGACAGAGTGCGCATGCCGCGGTTCACGACGCCCTCACCGGGCTCGCCAACCGCGCTGCGCTGGTCAGCACGCTCGAAAGCCTTGCCGGCAAAGGGCAGGAGGAAGCCGCCGTCATCTACATCGATCTCGACGGTTTCAAGGAGATCAATGATTTCTACGGCCATGAAATGGGCGATCGCCTGCTCAAGGGCTTTGCCGCCGGGCTTGCCATGCTGGTCGGCAGCAAAGGACTGGTGGCTCGTGTCGGAGGTGACGAATTCGTCATACTCGTTATCGGGAACCGGGTGGAAAGAACGGCGCTCAGTCTTGCATCATCTGCGATTTCGCTGTCTTCCGAGCCGCTGCGCGTGGATGCCCATGATCTCAAGGTTGCGGCGAGCGTAGGCGTGGCCATAGCGAAGCCCCAGGACCTGGCAGGCGAGGAACTGCTCCGCCGCGCCGATATCGCAATGTATGATGCAAAGCGAAAGGGCGGCTGCGCCATCGCCGTTTACAGCGGTGCGATCGATGCGGAGCTGAAGCGCCGCCTGCAGATGGCCGACGACATCCGGGCCGGCCTCAAGGCGGGTGAATTCTGGATTGCCTGTCAACCGATCGTGCGCGCCGGGGACCTTAAGCCTGTCGCGATGGAAGTGCTGGCTCGCTGGACGCGAGCCGATGGGACGACCGTCGATCCCAGAGACTTTATCTCGGTCGCCGAAGAGCATGGGATCATCGATGAACTCGGGAAGTTCGTTCTGGAGGAAGCCTGCACGGCGGCGAAGCGCAACAGGACGCTCCGCTTCAATGTGAATATCTCCGCGCTCCAGATGCGGTCGCTGGCGTTCCTTGATCTGGTTGACAACGCAATCATCCAGAATGGGCTTTCGACCGATCAGCTGCAGATCGAAATGACGGAGTCGAGGTTGCTGCTCGACGGGTCCATACTCATGTCCGTCGTGGAAGGCCTCAAGACTCGCGGCATCCGGCTGATCCTCGACGATTTCGGCACGGGTTATGCGAGCATTGCTTACCTGCGGCAGTTCCAGTTCGACGCCATCAAGCTTGACAAGACGATTTGCGCGGAGGTGGGCAAGAGCGTGAATTCTCTCACCATGGCTCAGGGAATGGTTCTCGTTGCCAAGGCGGCGGGCCTCGAAGTGGTGGCCGAGGGCATAGAAACGAAAGAACAAGCCAATCTCTTGAAACTGGCGGGCTGTACGTTCTTCCAGGGCTATTTGTTCGGTCCGCCTCAGGCCGCCCCGCAGGCGGGCCAGATCTATCCGCAGCGGCTGCCCACTGGCTAGCTGGCGGATTGATTCTGCCGCGGTTCCATAGTTTCTCGACAGAAAACTCCGATTGGAACCGGTGTGCCGAAACAAAGTGCTGATGCTTTACTGAGAATGGCTTTCGACCGATAGTTAGGCATCAAGGATGCCAGGGACATTGCGTTGTGGATTGATCGCCGAATACCTGCTCTGCGCCGCCACCCGGCGCTTGGTTACGTGGCTGCGGCAGGACTGGTTTCGATCGCGGTGCTTCTCCGGGCAGTATTGCCGACCTTGCCGCCCTTTATCACTCTCTTTCCGGCGATTCTGCTGAGTGCATTCATCGGCGGCCGAGGCCCGGGCCTCGTTGCGCTGATTGCGGGCTGCGTGGCCGCATGGCCGATGTTCGTGGCCCAGGATGATTGGTTTGCCCCGACAGCCGCTCATCTTCTCAGCATAGCGGGTTTTGTCATTGTCGGAGCGCTGATCATCTTCGTTGTCGATCTCCTCGACGACGCCGTGCTGCGTCTGCGGAGGGAGCGAGAAAGATTTCGGCTTGCGCTTCGTGCCGCCGATGCCGCCGCGTGGGAATGGACACCGCCGGATAAGTTGAGATGGGACGAGACCTTCTATGAGCTGCTGGGGCTTGATCCGAATAAGGACAGGCCGTCCTTGGACCTGTTCCTCAGCCGCGTTCATCCCGCCGATCAGTTCAAGATGAGAGAGAGCGGAAAAGCGATCGAGGCGGGTCTCGACCCCAGGCCTCGCGATGAGTATCGGGTGATCCGGCCCGACGGCAGCACAATATGGCTGGAGAACCACCGCGCCGTCACCGCGGATGGCTCACGCCACGTGATCGGCATTACCCAGGACATCACAAGGCGCAAGGAGAACGAACAGCGAATCATCGAACTCATGCGGGAAGTGGCGCACCGGGTGAAGAACCAGTACGCGGTGATCCTGGCCATGATTCGCGAAACCGGCAAGCGCACGCGCACGCCAGGTGAATTCGAGACGGAAATAAACTCGCGAATAGCGGCTCTCGCGCGGTCGCATGATCTTCTGGTTAATGCGCAATGGGCGGGCGCCTCAATCAATGAGGTGGTTTCGTCACAGCTTGAACCATTCCTCGCCTCGGATCGCTGCCAGCTCGCCGGCCCACCGGCAGTTCTGAAGCCGATGGCCGTGCAATATCTCGGGATGGCCATTCACGAGCTCGCGACGAATTCGGCAAAACACGGTGCATTGTCGAGCCTAACCGGGAGGTTGGCTGTCGAATGGTCGATCGAGCATGTTGGGGCGAGCGGCAAGCGGCTGATATTCAGCTGGAAGGAAACGGGCGGTCCCCCGGTTACGCAAAGCGATGCGCGGGGCTTCGGCCGCCAAGTGCTTGAGAGCCTCGCTCCCATGGCGCTCGGCGGCACCGGAGAGCTTTCCTTCGCGGCCGAAGGCGTTGCATGGACGCTTAGCGCCGACGACGCGCTATAGCGCCGGCCCGGACCTACAACCGCTTCAGCATGCTGGCAGGCGGCGGATTGGGGATCTGCAGTTTCTCGTAGTAGGGGAGCTGGTCCACGCGCGCCGTGTATTTTCCATCGCGACGCAGGTTCTGGATGTGTGTGGCGATATCTTCGAGTCGCGCAAACCAGACGTCACCTGTTCCAAGCATGTATTCGATCATCTTCTCTATTCTAAGCCACCGCGACAGGCGCCCGCTTACGAAGGGATGCCATACGCCGATCCACAACCCGCCTTTGGCTGCGCGCATGGCTTCGAACTCCGCCATGAAGCTTTCCATGGCGCGATCGGGAGACATGATCTGAAACATGTAGTTGAGATCGATGGAATGAACGTAGGGCGGCCAGTCGTCCAACGCCCAGCTTGAGGGCAATTCAACCAGCTCCCCTGCGGAGGAGTGCAAAATGTACGGCACGTCATCGCCCATCAAGGATGCGTCGTAGAGAAAACCCTCGCTGATCAGAAGATCGGTCGTGTTGATGGAAAAATTGTAGAGTGGCGAGCGATTGCCCCGCGGACGACGGCCGGTGTGCTTTTCTATCACCTCAATCGACCTCTGCATCCAGTAGTGCTCTTCATCGCGCGACAGGGAATTGGGCGCTTCGTGTATGTAGCCGTGAAACCCGACCTCATGATCGTCTTTGACCATCGCCTCTACCGCATCCGGATAGTTCTCGATGCACCAGGCAGGAACGAAGAAAGTTTGCTTCAGGCCGTAGCGGCGGTAGCCCTCGAGTATGCGCGGAACGCCCACCTCGGGGCCGTATTTGAGCATGGAAATCGTTGACACTCGGGTGATGGAGTCGCTCGGATGCTCGATGTGGATAAGACTGTCGGCATCCATGTCGAAGGTAATGGCGACAGCCAGCTTGGCGCCATTTGGCCAAGGCACAGGACGGCGGATCATCGTTGACTTCCTTTCAATCGCGAGTTCGACGGGTCCGGGAAGGCATCCGAATTTCCCGGGCGGCCGGCGGTTTGACATTGGAGAGATTTAGCATCCAAATATGCGGCTGAGGAACAGGGAGAGACAGATATGAAACAGCGCAGCGCCCTTGTGGCGGTTGCCACGCTTCTTTGCTTTGCAAGCGCTTCGGCGCAGGCAGCCGATAAGATTAGGATGCTGGCGCCGACATGGCTCGGCTTTGCGCCGGTGCACGTGGCCAACGATATCGGCTGTTTTCAGGAGAACAATCTGGAAGTGGAGTACAAGTTCGAGGATGATCGGGCAAATGTGATGGCAGCCTATGCGCGTGGCGACATAGAAGTCGATATGCGCACGGTTGGCGAGCACCAGGGCCGTCCGCGCGATGCCGATACCCCCGGTGTGATCATCGGCACGATCGACGAGTCCGTGGGCGGAGATGGTGTCATCGCCGACGCCACGATCAACACAGCCGCCGATTTGAAAGGAAAAACAGTCGCGGTTGAACCCAACATTCCGGCTCGGCTGTTGCTACAGATGGAGCTGAAGAAGTCCGGCCTCACTTTCAATGATCTTCAGATCAAGGATATAGCTACCGCCGATACGGCAGCAGTGTTTGCCGATCCTTCCATCGCCGCCGTCGCAACCTACGAGCCCTTCATGTCCCAGGCGGTGAAGAATTCGACTCGCGAGGGCGCCCGCGTGTTTCTGTCGTCCAAGGACTACCGGGGAATCATCATCGATATCATCACGGCTCGCCAAGACGACCTGAAGGCCAACCCGCAGAAATATGTGAACTTTCTCAAGTGCGTCTACAGAGCGATCGACTACAGCAAGGAAGAACCGGAGAAATATGCCGAGCTTGTGGCAAAGCACTATGGCCTGACCACCGATGAAGTGAAAGAGATTCTCACCACGAGTCTCGCCTATACGCCTCTAGCCGACACGAAGGTGTATATGGGCAAGCCCGGCGAGCGTGGAACGTTGCACGAAATATTTGACACGGTCATGACGCTCAATCTGGAAAATGGAGCAGCGGACAACGACTTGGAAGCCAATCAGCAGATTGACAACACCGTGATCAACACGATCGAAACGTCGCCGCAATAGCCTCGCGAGGTGCACAAGACAGCTGACAGCCTGCCGTTGCAGCGTCGCCGCGGTGTTATCGGCGACCTGTTGACGTTCCGCGGTCGTGCACCGCCATTCGTCGAAATCGTCATCGGCCTCTTGGCCGCGGCCCTCCTTATCGGCATCTGGGAGATCGCGGCGAGGGCCGGCTTGATCGCCCCGCAATTCCTGCCCTCGCCCAGCCGCGTCGTACAGGCGCTTTGGCGAATGCTCACGGCTGAGGGGCTCCTGTGGCACGCGGGGGTTTCCACGCTGCGTGTCTGGATCGCCTTTCTGCTTGCCGCAGCCATGGCCATTCCGATCGGCATTTTGATGAGCAGTTATCGCATCGTCGGGGCGGCACTCGAACCGACGATCGACTTCATTCGCTATCTGCCGGTGCCGGCACTCGTGCCTTTGTCCATAATCTGGTTTGGAGTCGGGGAGAACACGAAGATCTTTCTCCTGTGGCTTGGCACCTTCTTCCAGCTCGTGCTCCTGGTGGCGGATGACATGCGTCGCGTCCCCCAGGAATATGTCGAAATCGCCTTCACCCTCGGCGCCAAGCCCCGCCGCGTGCTGACCGACGTGGCCCTGCGCGCTATGGGCCCGTCTCTCGTTGACAATCTCCGCATCACGCTCGGATGGTGCTGGACCTATCTCATCATCGCGGAGATCGTCGCCGCCGACTCCGGCCTGGGATTCGTCATTTGGTCTGCTCGGCGTTACGTGAAGACTCCGGAGGTGATGGCAGGGGTCGTTGCCATAGGAATCATTGGTCTGATCACGGATCAGCTCTTGCGCATTCTGCACCGCCGCATGTTTCGCTATCTCTAGGAGCTGGTGGTGACGAGCACCTTCTTGTCCTTCGACCGAGTGAGCAAATCCTTTGGAACTGTGCCGGTCGTACGCGAAACCTCGCTCACCATCGCCTCCAAGTCCCTGGTCGTGTTTCTGGGGCCGTCCGGATGCGGCAAGACCACGCTCATGCGCATGGCGGGCGGGCTGGACATGCCATCTTCCGGCACAATCCGGCTGGAGGGAATTCCCGTAAGCGGCCCAGGCCGCAGAACTGGTATGGTGTTCCAGTCATACTCGTCCTTTCCATGGCTGACGGTGGCGGAGAACATCGCTTTCGGCATGCGCTATCGCAACGATTTGTCGCACGATGAACGGGTGAGGCGGGTCACGCAGTATTTGAAGCTGATGGGACTTGAAGACTTCGCGAGTTCCTATCCAAGCCGCATTTCAGGAGGCATGCGGCAGCGGGTGGCGATTGCCCGAACCCTTGCTGCGGGCTCCGACGTGCTGCTCATGGACGAGCCCTTTGGCTCACTCGATGCACTGACCCGGGAAAAATTGCAGGTCGAACTCCGACAGATTCAGGTGCGGGAAGAAAAGACCATTGTCTTCGTGACTCACGACGTGGAGGAAGCGGTTTTCCTTGCCGATCGAATCATCATGCTGTCAGCGCGCCCGGCCAAGATCGTCTCTGACATCGATGTTGGAAGCGTATTGGGGGGGAACCGCCCTCTCGACATCCGCGAGAGCGAAGTCTTCTTCAAGCTGCGCAACGAGGTTCTGCATCTCGTGCGCCGCGAAGCAGGGCAGGCGACATGACAATAAGGCTCGATGGTAGGACAGTCGTCATCACCGGCGCAAGCCGCGGCATTGGGCTCGGCATTGCAGAACGTTTTGCGG
>DATBMX010000014.1:0-11697 GCA_036554625.1 Aestuariivirgaceae bacterium | reverse complement strand
AGCTATGATTGTAGATCTCGACGGCATGCGCAGCGTCAAGCGCATTGGCATCTTCTATTGTGAGCTGCGACCATGCCGGATGGGCAATGCCGATGAACGCACCCGCCGCAGCGGCGCGCGTTGCAAGCTCAGGTCCCGTTTCCTCGCGCAGCGGCGGCTCGAAATCGAGAGGCAGCCCAACGGCAAGGATGTGCCAGAGTTCGCCGACCCCCGTGGCCATGGCGTGCAGCTCCGCCCCGAGCAGAGTCGTGAAGCTGTTGGAACGGAATTTGCGCGTATCCGCCATCGGCCATCGATAGTGGCTTATGAAATGTTCCGACATCTGAACGAAGTCATAGCCTGCCTCTTTGTAGGCCGCGACCGCGCCATCCAGCGGCAGGGCGCCGTCCGACAGATTTGAATGTGTGTGCAGGTTGCCTCGCCAGAAGCGGCCCCTGAGCGAGAAGGGAGAAATGTCAGTCATGGCGCTCGCGCTTCTGCATGTTGACGATTTCGCTCATACTGAAAGCTGCATGCCCAGTTCGACGACGCGATCGGGCGGGATGCGGTAGAAGCCTGTGGCGCGCGAGGATTGGTTGGCCAGCATGATGAACAGCCGCTGTTGCCAAAAAGGAAGGCCTGACCGGGGCGACGTTCGTATGGCCCTTCGCCCGAGGAAATATGACGCCGTTCGCGGGTCGATGTCGAGCCCATGCGAACGGGCAAGCCGCAGGGCGGCGGGAACGTTGGGCGTTTCCATGAAGCCGAACGTGGCCTTGATCAGCCAAGCCTCGAGCGGCAGCCGAGAAACCTCCAGGCGGTCGGCATTGGCAACTCGCGGTTCGTCGGCGGTGCTGACATGGATGAAGACGAGCGTGTCGTGCAGGACGCGGTTGTGCTTGAGATTGTGCAAAAGCGCGCTTGGCGCGTAATTGGGATCGGTGAGAAGGAATATGCCGTCGCCCGGCACGCGCACCGGCGGCTTGCGCTCGAGGCTCTCGAGCAGCCCTCTGAGCTCCACGCTGTCTCGCCTGAGCTTCTGCGCCAGAGCGTCCCGCCCCCGCATCCAGGTCATCATGATGGTGATGACTGTAATGCCGATCAGCAAAGGCACATAACCGCCACTGATGATCTTGTAGCCATTGGCGACGAAGAAGCTCATCTCGATGGCGAGAATGAAGCCGAACAGCAAACCGACGACAGCCGCCGGCCAGCGCAGGGCCGCGCGGAAGAAGATGATGGCGAGGAACGTGTCGATGATCATCGCGGTGTTGACCGCGATGCCATAGGCCGAAGCCAGCGCCGATGAAGACCGGAAGGTGAGCACCAGCAGAATAACACCGATGAAAAGCATCCAGTTGATCTGGCTGACATAGACTTGCCCATGCTCCGTTTCGCTCGTGTGCGAAATATTCATCCGTGGAAGGAGACCGAGGTGGATAGCCTGCTGGGCGACGGAGAATGCGCCGGTGATCACCGCCTGGCTGGCGATCACGGTGACGAGCGTCGCCAAGATGACAAGTGGAACCAGCGCGAAGGGCGGCACCATGAGATAGAAGGGATTGGCAATCGTGGATGCATCGGAATAGATCAGCGCGCCTTGTCCCAGATAGTTGAGAACGAGCCCCGGAAAGGCCACGCAGAGCCATGCCATTCGGATCGGAACCTTTCCGAAATGTCCCATATCGGCATAGAGCGCTTCTCCGCCGGTCACGGCGAGGAACACACCGCCCATGATCAAGAGCGCCACGCCTGGGTGGTGGCTGAGAATGACGAGCCCATAGGCAGGATTGAAGGCGTAGAGGATCTCGGGATCGTGAAAAATATGCGCAAGGCCGGTGATGGCGATGACGATGAACCAAAGAGTGGTGACGGGAGCGAAGAACTTTGCAACACCCGAAGTGCCGCGGAACTGCACCGCGAAGAGCGTTGCGAGTACCGCCAGAGTCAGCGGCACCACATAGGCGTCGAAACCGGGGTTGATCACCTTCAGTCCTTCGATCGCCGAGAGAACGGAGATCGCCGGCGTGATCATTGCGTCGCCGAAGAAAAAAGCAGCGCCGACGATGCCGAGGAACAGCGCGAATCCTCCCCGCCGCCCAAGCGCATGCTCCACGAGCGTTACAAGGGAGAGGATTCCCCCTTCGCCTTTGTTATCCGCCTTCATCAGCAGATAGACGTATTTGAAGGTGACGATAACGATGAGCGACCAGATGAGCAGCGATACGACGCCGAGAACGTCGCTGCGCAGAACGGTTCCGCCGCTGGTCGTGTGGGCAAGCGCCTCGCGCAGCGCATAAAGCGGGCTCGTGCCGATGTCGCCGAACACGACGCCGATGCTGCCGAAAACGAGCCCCAACCGTGCCGGCTGTTTCGAGACCTGCCCGTTCTCGCCCGCACCGGTCTCGCGATCCGTCATTGATGAGCCATGGGTAAATGAGTCAGAGCAGCACGAGTTGCAGGGCGTGTCCCTGCCGGGACTGCTCGAAAGCAAGCCGATTGGGGGGCGGGTATAGCTCCGTTACCGCTGCGCCAACAAGCCCATGTGGCGAAAGAGCACAGCAAGGCTGGCGGCCCGTCGCAGGAACTATTGGATGTTAAGTATGCCGCGGCAATCCGACGGCAGATTCGACAGCATGAGCGGCCGGGGCGGCTTTGGCTTGGGCGCCTTGCGCGGCGGTTTCGCGGGGGCCCAGGGCTTGTCAGATAGCCAATGCGCGAGTTCCTGCCCGCAACCGGTGCCGTCAACCGGCCCCGGAACAGGTTGATTGGTGCAACCCGGATTGTCGGCGGGACATCGCATGCGAATGTGGAAATGATAGGTGTGTCCGTAATAGGGGCGGACCTTCGCCAGCCAGGAGCGATTCCCCTTGGCCCAGTCGCAAAGGGCCTTCTTGATTGGAGGGTGGACGAAAATGCGCGCAACTTCGGGATAGGAGGCAGCCCGCTTGAGGAGTAGCGCATGCGCGTCCGTCCAGATCTTAGGATTGACATTGCTGCGATCGAGAACGACGCTCGTCGCTTCGATTTCTTCGCGCTCCTTGAGGGTTAGCGTGCGGCTGGGCATGGGGGTGAGCCAAATGTCGGCGTCTAACCCGATCTGATGACTAGCGTGCCCCGTGAGCATCGGCCCGCCGCGCGGCTGCGAGAGGTCGCCGACAAGCAGCCCGTTCCAATTGTCCTGAGCCCTGGCTTCCCTGGCAAGACGCTCGATCAACGCAATGAGCTTGGGATGGCCCCACATGCGATTGCGCGACAGGCGCATGGCCTGCCAGGCAGGCCCGTTCACCGGCAGCATGGCGGCTCCCGCCAAGCAGCCTTTGGCATAAAATCCGATGGCGCGCGAGGCCAGGGGCGCCGGTGTCTTGATCTTCCCGAACAGCTCCTTGGCGGGCACCTTGTCGCTTGGCGCCACCGCACCGACAGATGTCGGCAGATGCGAGCCCACCAGAATTAGAAGCAACGCCAGGCCTGCTCTCGCCGTCGAGAAGCGCATCAATCCGCTCGTTGGATATCCCTGACGCCTTTTAGCACCGGCTGCCGGTGAAATCGAGAGCCCTGGGTCCGATCACTTCTTGCGGAAGGAATCGAGCGAAACGATTTTTCGGTCGTCATTTGAAGGGGTTGGACCCTCCGAGGCGACGGGCGACGGCAATGCCTCGGGCGGTTGCTGCAATGGCCGCTCCACGGCAGGGGGCGCGGGCTCCCCGGCTGATTCGATCTTCTCCTCGATCATCTCGAATTGCAGCGCGAACTGGGCAGCGGGATCGAAAAATCCCTTGATGGCGGAGAAGGGTACGATGAGTCTTTCCGGCACATCATTGAAAGATAGTTCGACCTCGAACTCGTGATCGAGGACGCGCAAGTTCCAGAATTGGTGCTGCAGAACGATCGTCATCTCCTTCTCGTACTTCTTGCGCAGCCGTTCGGAAATGCGCACCTGCGGATGGCGTGTGTTGAAGGAAACGTAGAAGTGATGGTCTCCGGGCAAACCGGACTGCTCGACGCGCACGAGCGCAGCACGCACGACGCCGCGCAGGGCATCCTGGGCGAGCAGATCGTATCTCATCAAATCTTGTGCCACGAGTTCGCTCAACGCAGATGGGTTCTCCATACTACGTTGCCCGCAGGTCAAAAGCCAGTTGTCGGGACGTTGCAACGAGAGGTGCAGGCTTCTGTTGCCAGGTGCCTGCGAACCCCGCCCAGAGCGGCTTAGGCTCTAGGACTTTGATTTCGGCAGTCGCGCTGCATTAAGCAGCGAGACGCGCCGGAGCATAGTTGTCGTTGGCAACTATATGTTCGGTCCGATAACGGCGGTACCATCCCGGGCAAAAACGCGCTCTTTACGCCCTCGTCGATCCTAGTTCACCCCCAGCGGATGATTCCTTCCGGGAAATGCCAGCCTTCTGAGCCTCAGAAGCATCTGGTGGAGGTGCCGGGTACTGCCCCCGGGTCCGATAGGTTTATTGCAACGGTCTTTTATCGCCATATCCGGCCTTTTGAGCCGGCGAACACAATATAGTCGCTGCCATCCAAAAAGGGAAGCGGACTCCGGATTGCCTAAACAAATCAGAATTTTGCTGCTATCCTGCGGCCATGCTCCAATATCTCGATCTTCTCCGGAAGGTGCTGGACGAGGGGGCCCAAAAGGCCGACCGGACCGGCACCGGCACCAAGTCGATCTTCGGCCATCAAATGCGCTTCGATCTGGCGCAGGGCTTTCCTCTGATCACAACCAAGCGCCTGCACGTCAAATCCATCGTCCATGAGCTCTTCTGGTTCATTCGCGGCGACACGAACCTCAAATATCTCAACGAGAACGGTGTGCGCATCTGGGACGAATGGGCGGACGAGAACGGCGATCTGGGTCCAATCTACGGAGCGCAGTGGCGATCCTGGCCGATGCCCGATGGAACCCACATCGATCAATTGGCCAACGTCATTGCCATGCTGCGCCGCAATCCCGATTCGCGTCGTCTTATCGTCACCGCGTGGAATCCTGGCGAAGTGGAGAAGATGGCGCTGCCCCCCTGCCACTGCCTGTTCCAGTTCTATGTTGCCAAGGGCCGCCTGTCCTGTCAGCTCTACCAACGGTCGGGAGATGTGTTTCTCGGCGTTCCTTTCAATATTGCCTCCTATGCCCTGCTCACGCACATGGTGGCGCATGTCGCGGGCCTGAAGCCGGGAGAGTTCATTCACACTTTGGGCGATGCCCATCTCTACGCAAATCATGTGAAACAGGCGCGCGAGCAATTGCGCCGCGAGCCGCTTCCCTTGCCACGGCTGGCAATAAAGCGGGATGTGGGCGACCTCTCGGATTTTCGCTATGAAGACTTTGAATTCGTCGGCTATCAGAGCCACCCCCACATCGCGGCCCCCGTTGCCGTTTGAATGAGGCGCGAGTGACTTCTCTGCCGCGCCCGCGCATCGCGTTCGTCGTCGCGGTGTCGAAGAATGGCGTCATCGGACGCGGCGGCAAGCTGCCTTGGCGTCTGTCGTCCGATCTGCGCTTCTTCAAGACGATTACCATGGGCAAGCCGCTGGTCATGGGACGCAAGACCTGGGAGAGCTTGCCCAAGCGCCCTCTGCCAGGGCGCGACAATATCGTCATATCCCGCACACGCGGGTTTGTTGCGCAAGGCGCCACAGTGGTCGCCGATATGGAGACCGCTTTGACGAAGGCGGAGATGTTTGCAAGGCGGGCAAAGAGCGAAGAGATCGCGGTGATCGGCGGCGGTGAAATCTTCGCCGCGCTTTTGCCGCGCGCCGATCGCATTTATCTGACCGAGGTGGACGTTGAGGTCGAGGGCGATGTATTCTTCCCCAAGCTCGATCCGGCTCACTGGAAGGAAGTCGGCCGGGAGAGGTTTTCACCGGGCGAGAAGGACGAAGCGGCCTTCGTCATCCGCACGCTCGACAGGCGATACCGCTGACAGGCGTGTTCAGGCGCTGTTTAGTAGACTATCCCGGCGCGTTCACCTATATGAGCGCAGGCGCCCCTTGGCGCAAGGCTCGGGCATAAAGGAACAATCGGAATGCCATGGCAAAATCAGGGGGGTGGCGGTTGGCCCAGCGGCGGGGGAAAGGGGCCATGGGGCCAGGGCCCCAATGGTTCGGGAGGCCGCAATCCGCGGACGCCCCCTGATCTCGAAGATCTGATCCAAAGAGTGCAGGACCAGTTCAAGTCGGCGTTGCCGGGTGGCGGCGGCGGCCGCATGTCCTGGGCCTTGCCCGTCCTCCTGATCGTGGCGATCTGGCTCTACAATTCGATCTATGTCGTCAGGCCGGAGCAGCAGGGCGTCGTGCTCAATTTCGGTGAATACTCGCGCACCACCGGGCCGGGCCTGCATTTCATCCTCTGGCCGGTCGAAACGGTTGAAACCGTGGCCGTGGCGACGGAGAATCTTCTGCAGTTCGGCGATGCGGCGCAGGAAAGCCTCATGCTCTCCGGCGATCAAAACATCGTCGACATCAAGTTCACCGTACTGTGGAGGATCAGGGATCCGGAGGACTTTCTCTTCAACATCAGCGCCCCTGAGCAGCTTGTGCGCGTCGTCGCCGAAAGCGCCATGCGCGAGGTCGCTGGCCGCACGCCGGCGGAAGAGATTCGCACGCGCGGCCGCCAGGCAGCGCAGCAGCAGGTGCAGGGCCTGATTCAGGGAACACTCGACAGCTTCAATTCGGGGATCACCATCACCGGCGTGCAGCTCGAGAGAGCCGATCCGCCGCCGCAGGTGGTCGATGCATTCGAAGAGGTGCAGCGAGCCGAGCAGAACCAGAACAGGCTCATTCGTGAAGCCGAGCAATATCGCAATCAGCGCCTTGGCGCCGCGCGCGGCGAAGCTTCCAAGATCGTCGAGGATGCAAGGGGCTACACGGCGCGAGTCGTCGCCGAAGCGCAAGGCGAATCGCAGCGCTTCCTGAAGGTGTATGAGGAGTATGCGCGGGCCAAGGACGTGACGCGCCAGAGAATGCTTCTGGAGACGGTCGAGGATGTGCTGTCGAACTCGAACAAGGTGGTGATCGACAACAAAAATTCCGGCCCTGGCGTTGTGCCCTATCTGCCGCTGCCGGAAGTTCAGCAGCGGCGCAATCCGCCCGCGCAATCGCAGCCGCCGCAAGCCGGAGCCAGCCAGCAATGAACAGCGCAAAGTCCGTCATCATCATTGTCCTCGGCGTCCTGCTGTTCCTGCTCTACTCGTCGGTGTTCATCGTTGATGAGCGCGAGAAGGCGATCGTCGTGAGGCTGGGCGAAATCACGCGGACCATCAGCCAGCCGGGCATCTATTTCAAACTTCCCTTCGTCGAGGAGCGCATAAAGATAGAAGACCGCATGGTGTTCTTCGAAAGTCCCGACAAGACTGTTCAGGTCGTCGACGGCCGGCGCTATCAGGTCGATGCCATCACCATGCTGCGGATCGTCGATTCACGGAAGTTCAGGGAAACGGTGGATGCTTCCATGAGCCGCGCCCGCGACCGCATCGCGACGCGCCTCGATGCCGCCCTGCGCCAGACCTATGGGCGTCGCACATTTGATGCAGCCTTGAGCCAGGATCGCGCCGTCATGATGCGAGAGATTCGCGACCAGGTGAAAGCCGAGGCCGTGTCTCTCGGCATCGACGTGATCGACGTGCGCATCCGGCGCACCGACCTCATGCCCGAGGTGCTGCAGGACACGTATGACCGCATGAGCGCAGAGCGTTTGGCAGAGGCAGCTGAACTCCGCGCCATAGGTGAGTCGCAAAGCATCAAGGTGCGCGCCGAAGCCGACCGCGAGGCGGTGGAGCTCGTTTCAAAAGCAAGGCGCGAATCAGAGATCATTCGTGGTGGGGGAGATGCCGAACGAAACCGTGTCTTCGCCGAGGCCTTCTCCAAGGATCCGGAATTCTTCGCATTTTACCGTTCCATGCAGGCCTATGCCAAGAGCCTCGGCGGCAATGACACCACCTTGGTTCTTGATCCTACCTGGGAATTCTTTAAGTATTTTGGGCAGGGACTCACGCCAGCGCCTGCGTCTCCGGCTGCTCCGGAACCGGCTGCCACGCCTGCCGCACAGCCGGCGCCGCAAGCTCAGCCGCAGCCTGTGCAATGAGACGGTCGAATCGCGGTTCCGAGACTCTTTGAGATTTCATGAGTATGTGGGTTGAGTAGGTATTTCGCTGTTTGGGTCATTCCGCAAGGGAGTTTGCCGATGACTAGACCACGCGCCAAGGCCGGCGCCTTTCCGCTCATGCCGATTTCCGTCATATGGCTGCTGCTTGGAGTGTTGATGTCCATCGTGATGGCCGCGGCCGTGCATGCCGCGGGCCCGGAATCGGTTGCCAACGCGGCGGCAAGGCTGCTGCCAGCCGTGGTCAACATATCCACCACCCAGAAAATGGAGGGCACGGGTCAGGTGCCCATGCCCAACCTGCCTGAAAATTCCCCTTTCAGAGAGTTCTTCGACGATTTTTTCGAGAAGCAGCAGCGCGACGGAGACCAGCCGCAGCGCCGGGTAAGCTCGCTTGGCTCGGGCTTCGTCATCGATCCTGGCGGAATCATTGTCACGAACAATCACGTCATTGAAGGCGCAGAGGAAATCGAGGCGAAGTTTCACGACGGCAGCACCCTCAAGGCAACGCTCCTCGGCAAGGACACCAAGACTGATCTTGCCGTGCTTAAAGTCGAGCCGGCCGAGCCATTGTCCTATGTATCCTTCGGCAATTCCGATACCCTGCGCGTCGGCGACTGGGTGATGGCCATCGGCAATCCCTTCGGTCTCGGCGGGTCTCTCACGCTCGGAATTGTCTCAGCCCGCAATCGCGACATCAATTCTGGTCCGTATGATGATTTCATTCAGACCGATGCCGCCATCAACCGCGGCAACTCGGGCGGACCGCTTTTCAACATGGATGGCGATGTGGTGGGAATCAACACGGCGATCATATCGCCGAGCGGCGGCTCGATCGGCATTGGCTTCTCCGTTCCGGCGAACACGGCGAAAGCGGTCATCGACCAGTTGCGCCAGTTCGGCGAAACCCGCCGCGGCTGGCTTGGCGTCAAGATTCAGACGATCACGCCGGAAATTGCGGAAAGCTTGGGTCTGGCCTCCGCCGATGGGGCGCTTATCTCCGATGTGGTGGCAACCGGGCCGGCCGAGAAGGCGGGCATCAAGGCGGGCGACGTCATCCTGTCCTTCGATGGCAAGCCCATCAAGGAGATGCGCGATTTGCCGCGACTGGTGGCCGATACCAGCGTCGAGAAGACTGTCGACGTCGTCATCGCACGGTTGGGTGCCAAGCAGACGGTGAAGGTGACTCTCGGCAGACTCGAAGAAGGCGAGAAGCTGACGGAGTTGGCAGCCGCGACGCCCGAGAGCGACCCCGGCCAGCAGCCGAGCAGCGTCGATATCCTGGGCATGAAAATCGCGGCGCTCAACGACGAGCTGCGCAAGAAATACAGCATCGGACCGCAGGTGCAGGGCGTGGTCGTGCTGTCGGTTGAGGAGAACAGCGTCGCCTTTGAAAAGCGAATCGAGGCGGGCGATGTGATCACCGAGGCAGATCAGCGCCCCGCGCTCAGCCCTCAGGAGCTCAGCCAGCGGGTGAAGGAGATCGAGCAACGCGGAAAGGATTCGATCCTTCTGCTGGTGTCGAAGTCGTCCCAGCAGGGAGAGCCGCGCTTCATCGGCTTGAAGCTGAAGAAGGGCTAGCACAACCGTCGTCCCGCTTTGGTTGCTGCGAGGCTGAAAGCCAAATTCCGGAGTGAGGGAAATGGCCGTGCTTGACACGGCCATCTCTCTCAATGAGCAGAAGATCACCGGGTCAATCCCGGTGATGACGCCCTCATGACAATGGCTGGGCCGGACCCAATTCGGCCGTTTCCTTCCGGTCCTCCGGATATCAGCTCACGAATTCGTCCTTGCTGTAGCCCTGCAGATAGAGGAGCGCCGTCAGGTCGCCATGGTCTATGTGCGCATGGGCGCGCTCCCGCAGGATCGGCTTGGCGCGATAAGCAACCCCGAGGCCAGCTTCCGTGATCATATCCAGGTCATTGGCTCCATCGCCAACGGCCATCGTCAGGCTTTTCGGAACGTCCAGCTTGTCTCTCACATCCCTCAATGCCGTGAGCTTGGCATCGCGGCCAAGAATGGGTTCGCGCGCCCGCCCGGTCAATTTGCCATTTTCGAGAATCAGGTCATTGGCGCGGTGCTCATCAAACCCGAGCACCCCTGCGACATGGCTGGTGAAAGGAGAAAAGCCTCCCGACACGAGGATCGTGTAGGCGCCATGGGCCTTCATCGTCTGTACCAAGGTGCGACCTCCTTGCGTGAAGCGCGTGGCGGCAAGCAATCGGTCCAGATGTTCGACGGAGAGTCCGGCCAGGAGGCTCAGCCGCTCGCGCAATGCCGTCTCGAAGTCGATCTCACCGCCCATTGCGCGCAGAGTGATGGCCGATACCCTATCGCCGACGCCGGCAAGAGCGGCAAGCTCGTCGATGCACTCTTGCGCAATCATGGTCGAGTCCATGTCGGCGACGAGGAGACGCTTGCGCCGGTCGGTCAGCGGAACAGCAGCGATATCAACGGCTGAGTCCCTGAAAAGCGCCCTCAGCCTTGCCTCGCAGTCCGCCGTGTCGGCCGGAATGAACTCGCAAGCCTCGCCCCTGGCCAGCCAGCGAAAGCTCTTCCCCTGTATCGAGGCGAAAGCGCTTTTCAGCGCCGCCTCGAAGCCCAAGGCAGGGGGGCTTGCAATCAGAACGATAATCTTGTCCATCGTCAATTCATGGAGATTGGTGACAAGGGCCGGGCGGCGGTGCTTATCGCAGGCCCGACCGCCAGCGGCAAGTCGGGCGTGGCGCTTGAACTCGCGCGCGCACGGCCAGCCGTCGTGATCAACGCTGACGCGCTGCAGGTCTATCGGGAGTTGCGGGTATTGTCAGCCCGTCCCACCGAAGAGCAGGAGCGGGAAATTCCGCATCGCCTATATGGATTCGTGCCGGCTTCCGAGGCGTTCTCGGTGGGGCAATGGCTCATCGCGGCGCGTCGGGCGATTGAGGAAAGCTGGGCCGAAAATCGCATGCCGATCGTGGTCGGCGGAACAGGGCTTTACTTCAAAAGCCTGGAGCAGGGCCTGGTTCGCCTGCCGGCGATCTCTCCGACCGTTCGCGAGCGGCTTAGGGAGCAGTTGAGAACACGAGGGGCCGAAGCGCTTCACGCCGAGCTTGCCGCCCTTAACTCCATGGAGGCCCATCGGGTCCGGCCGAGCGACGGCCATCGCATTGTCCGCGCTTTGGAAGTGATCCAGTCAAGCGGCAAGTCTCTGGCCGAATGGCAGCGGAAATCTGAGGAAGGCAGTTTCTTGGCGAACTGCAAGGTGATGCGCCTCTATCTTTCTCCGCCCAGGGAGCTTCTTTACCAGAGCATCGACGAGCGTTTCGACGAGATGATGCATTCAGGCGCGCTCGAGGAGGTTAAGACGCTGCTTGAATCGGGTTCGAACCCTCAGCTTCCTGTGATGAAGGCGATCGGCATCCGCGAACTCGCTATGGCTCTCGCGGGCGAACTGACGACGAGCGAGGCTTGCCGCATTGCCAAACGCAACACGCGGCACTATGCAAAGCGGCAGCTCACCTGGGCACGCAGCAATATGATGTCGTGGAAATGGGTTACAGAGCAATTTTTGGTACAATCCAAGCAAGAATTCTTTAATTTTATTAGCTTAGCGGCTTGACCTGGCC
>DATBMX010000004.1:0-3512 GCA_036554625.1 Aestuariivirgaceae bacterium | reverse complement strand
AGATGCAGCGCATCTCGCGCTCCACACTCCTTCGCCCGGAGGCTAAAAGCCGGCCGAGTGGTCTCTCATGTGAACATCGCCCTGCCCTCCCTTTTCGAATTCGGATGGCGCGGGCTATAGAGAAAGGGGTGGGCCACTCGTCAATGATCACTCCTGTCAATGCCATGCTCTTCACCATGCTCGTCTGGGGCGTGGGCCCAGTCTTCATACGCTCCTTGTCGGTGGGGCTGGGCGCCGCGGATGCGCTGGTGATCCGCTATGTGCTGGTGTGCATCGGTTATTCGATCGGGCTCTATGTCGCCAGCAGAAGAAGGATCGACCGCAAGGACTGGCCGCGCGTGCTGTTCATCTCCTTCGTCGGCATCTTCGGCTACAACATCGGGTCGGTCTTTGGATTCGAGCTGGTGCCGGCAGGCGTGGGGGGCATCATCATCGGAACCCAGCCTTTGCTCATCGTGCTGACCGCAGCCATCGTCTCGCGCAGCCTGCCGGCGCCAGCAGCATTCGTCGGCCTGTTCCTCGCCTTTGCAGGCACGGCCATTCTGTTCTGGAACGATCTCATCCGCGAGGACGACCACGGTAATCTCTTGCTGGGAGGTACGTACATCTTTCTCAGCGGCCTTGCATGGGCGCTTTATGTGGTCTTCGCCAAGCCCCTCATTCTCAGATACGGCACGTATCAGATCACCGCCCTCACCATCCTTCTCGGAACCATTCCGATCCTCGGCTTCACCTCTTTCTCGACCTTCGAGACGCTTTTCAGCATGACCTCTCGCCAGTGGGCCGAGATGTTCTACATGGTGGTGATCGCAGGCCTCATGGCCACGGTGACTTGGAATTTTGCGGCATCGCGTCTGTCGAGCGTGGCGACAGGCGCCTTTCTCTATCTCGTGCCGGTTATCGCCGTCTCCACGGGTGCGCTGCTGCTCGGCGAAAGGATTACTCTCAGCATGATCGCCGGCGGTGTCCTTATTCTTCTCGGCGTCGCCATCGCGCAATATGTAGAGAGCTTTAGCGCCAGGCTGCCGGCAACCTTCCGTTTCCTCAGGGCGCCTCTGTTCTACGCCTATGTGGCGATCGCCTTTTCGGTCGTCATGTGGGGCCTCGTTCCCGTCGCCGTGCGTTTCCTGGTTAGCGATATCCGGCCCGAGACCGTGCTCGTGCTGCGCCTCTTCCCGACCGGGATCGTCGCCGTCAGCGCCCTGCTCATCCTCGGCATGAGGCCGCTCGACCGACAGGACTGGATGCGCGTGCTCACCGCCGCGCTCATTGGCAATTGCGGCTATCAGATCCTCGCTCATTTCGGCCTCAAGCTGGTGCCCGCTAGCTGGACCGGGATGATCTATGGTCTCGAACCCTTGTTCATCGCCCTCTTCGCCATCGCCCTTGCTGGCGAGCGGCTCACGCTGCAACTTGCCATCGGCATGGCCATTGCATTGTCGGGCGTCGCCATACTGACGCTCGGGGGCGTTGCATCGCCGGGCAGCGATGTAAGCCTCATCGGCGTGATGCTGGTGATCATGAGCACCATGGGCTGGGGTATCTACACCGTTGCCATCCGCCCGCTTACGCAAAAGCATGGCAGCCTCGAAACTGCCTGCCTGACACTGGCGATCTCCGCCATTCCCATGGTGGCGTTCGTTCGACCCGGAATCGAGCTGGAAATCGCGGCGCTCGCACCGCTGCATTGGGCCATTCTTGTCTTCCTCATCCTTTGCGGAACGTTCCTGACCCTCATCCTGTGGAACTATGGCGTCTCGAGGATTCACAGCTCCGCTGCCGGCATGTGGCTCTATGTTCAGCCCGTCGTCGCGGCGGCGGGCGGCGTCCTGCTCCTTGGCGAGACGCTGTCGTGGCCGCTTGTCGTGGGAGGCTCGATCATCATCGCCGGGGTCGCCATTTCACAATGGCAGCATGTCGAGACGGAAAAGTCCCCGCCGGCGCAGCCGGATGCAGGGTTTGCAAGCGCCCCGCGCCGGCATCGCATCAGGGGGGCTGTCGAGCGCCTTGTCGCCTCCGCCAAGGAGGCAGAACGGCTCAAATGAGGAGTTCAGCATTATGCGAAATTCGCGATTCGGCCATGACTTGCGGTCGGCGGCCGGCTACCTATGCTGTCGGAGCCAACTGAAGCATCGCCCATGACCGACACCGCTCAGCAGCGCTGGTACTATGCCCCAAGCGTGATCATCACGGCAGGCTGTATCGTCGCCATCATCTCCTTCGGCGTGCGCTCCTCAATGGGGCTGTTCACTCATCCCATCTCCGAGTTTCATGAATGGAACCGCGAGGTCTACGGCCTCGCCATGGCGATCCAGAACCTCATATGGGGCGTCATCCAGCCGATCGCCGGCGCCTTCGCCGACCGCTTTGGGCCGGCGCGAGTGATCGGCATCGGCGCGGTGATCTATGCGATCGGCACCGCAATGATGTCTTTCGCCGACACGCCGGCGCTCATGTATCTCTCGGGCGGGCTGCTCGTCGGCATCGGCATCGCGACGGCATCCTTCTCCATCGTCATGGCGGCCTTCGGCCGGCTGGTGCCGCCGGAAAAGCGCTCCTGGGCGTTTGGCGTCGCCACGGGAGCAGGCTCGCTGGGACAGTTCATCTTCGCTCCCCTGGGCCAGGGATTCATCGCCGCCTTCGGCTGGCAGACGGCGCTGTTCTTTCTCGCCGCCATCGTCCTGCTGATGATCCTGTTCGCCCAGCCGCTGAATGCGCCGGACGCAGACGGGCGGGATGCGGCCAAGGAGGAGAGAAAGATCGGGCTTAGGGAAACGATCGCCGCCGCCTTCGGCCATTCGAGCTATGTCCTGCTGGTGCTCGGCTTCTTCGTCTGCGGGTTCCAGATCGCCTTCGTGACCATTCACCTGCCTGCCTATCTTGTCGAACATGGCATCAGCCAATGGCTCGCAGCAGCGTCCATCGCCATCGTCGGCATATTCAATGTCATTGGCTCCTACAGCGCCGGCATCATCGGCGGCAAATACCGGAAGCGGTACTCGCTGGCGCTGATCTATCTCCTGCGCTCGATCGTGGTGGCGCTGTTCATCACTTCGCCAGTGACGCCGCTCTCCACGGTTCTGTTCACCGCAACCTTGGGTCTTCTCTGGCTCTCGACCGTACCCCTGACGATGGGCCTCGTCATGGTGATGTTCGGCACGCGCTACATGGCGACGCTCTATGGATTTGTGTTCCTGAGCCATCAGATCGGCTCGTTCTTCGGCGTCTGGCTCGGCGGCCGGTTCCACGATCTCTACGGCAGCTATGACCCGGTGTGGTGGATTGGCGTGATGCTCGGGCTCTTCGCCGCTCTCGTGCACTGGCCGATCCGCGAAGAGCGCGCGCCCGCATTCGCCGTCTAGGACCATGGCGGCGCGCTGGCCTGAGCATCGCCTGGCGCTCAAAGTCGCATCGGCTATTCTGGTTCTGTGGCTTGTCGTCATGTTTCTTGTCGTGCGCAGCGCCGCGCTCGGCCCTCAGGCGTCAGGCAAGATGCTTGCCGTCTTCGAGCC
>DATBMX010000483.1:0-5400 GCA_036554625.1 Aestuariivirgaceae bacterium | reverse complement strand
GCGGCAGTTCCGACATCGCCGCGATGATGCGCTGATCAGTGACATCGCTGGGGCGCTCCTGGCTGTCGACCATCATGCGGCGCGCGGCGGCAAAATCGAACATCGGAGAATCCAAGTGTGCGCAGGTGCAGCATCTCTATCGACAACGCCGGTGCCCTGGCAAGGCGGCGGCCACCGGTGTCACCGCACTCGAAACCATGATTGGTTGCCGGCACCCTGATGAGTTGCCCGTTAAGGGTCGCTCCTGTATCTAGCCGGCTGACGGCCACGTGGCGGAGTGGTTACGCAACGGTCTGCAAAACCGTGTACCCCAGTTCAATTCTGGGCGTGGCCTCCAAGCTTCAGCGGCCCTGAGCCGCTCCCACTCCCTGCCAAATTCCCTCGGAACCCCGAATTTCCTTGTCTGAACAAGTGCTTGGCGCCCGCGGCTGAGCGCGAATCGGCCGCGATCGGGCAATGCTGCGCCTATATGACTATCGCTATGCAACATGCAATTGCTGCTATGCGATAAGTCCTAGTGTTTTTGTTGGTATACCAGCCTATATGAAGTTCCAACAAAGACGAATCAAACTGATGAGAGCCGCCATGAGCACGATTGCCCTATCCCGACTGTTTCACCAGACCCCTGCGTTCCTGGAGCGGGTCACCCAGCGCCTTACCGCCTTCTTCGAAGGCCTCGATGAGGCCCGGCTGATGTCGCAGCGCTACAAGACCCTCTCCCAGATGACCGATGCGCAGCTCGCTGCGCGCGGCCTGCGACGCGAGGAGATCCCCCAGGCCGTGTTGGACTTCACCATCCGCACCTAACACCCCGGTTCACCAAGGCGTGCCCCCCGAGCCAAGGTGAGCCCATGCCGGCCGCGGACATCCGCTGGCCGGCTTTTCATTTCAGTGCAGTTTCATTTCAGCCCGGCGCAGCGCGCCGACTGCATTTGGCGCTAGGCAAGCGGAAATGCGTTTGTTATAGCCGCGCGTCCCTCTGAGGCGTGTTCCCCGGTAGCTCAGTGGTAGAGCAACCGGCTGTTAACCGGTTGGTCGCTGGTTCGAATCCGGCCCGGGGAGCCAAATACTGCCGTCGCCCAGAGAACTTTTGTCCGCATTCGCATCCCTCAAGTCCACGTCCAGCAGCATCGCGTCCTGCAAATTCGGATTGGTGGGCGCGATCGCAAATCTCCGGCCTGCAAACAGGCAGAGGGGGGCCCCTTCGCTCCGCTGTTTAAGCCCAAAGACGTCAGCTCCGAGCTGCACGTCATTCCTTGGGGATTAACTGAATATACCTGTGGATAACATCGTCGACCGGTAGACAGCTCCATGTCTAACGGTCCGAATCATCATGGGGATGTTGGGGACTGGACGAGCGTAGGGAATCAGGGAGTTCGTCATGGGTCTGTCAGCAAATGAATTTCGCAAACTGGCGTTCAACTGCATCAAAGAAGCCGAGCGAAGCAACGACGACGACGGCAAACAAATGCTGCTCGCCATCGCACGGCTCTACACACAAACGGCGCTGCAAATCGAATCTCGTCAGACGCCGCCAGTGCTTGTCAGCCGCGCCCTTCAATAGGTAAGCCCGCCGCCATGGGAGACCAGCCGCGTGACCCATCTATACGAAGGTATGGGGTGTGTTCGGACCCATGATTGCCCGTGAAGCCATCAGACCCGCTTTGGCTTGTAATGCCTTAAGATCCAGATAAACTTTAGAAACTGAAAAAAACGGGAAACGGGAAGGGGTCGGATGGAGCGTTGGATGGGAGTGAGTACCATGCACGGAAAACGCCTGTTTGCCCTTGTGATCCTTAACGGAATGTACTTCGCCGCACTCGCTACTCTTGCTGCTTCTGTTCTGAGCGAGTGATGACGCTGCCCTTCCTCTAAACTTGTCGCGCATCTTGATCGCATCGCGCACCATCAATGCTTTCGCCGTCGCTGAGACGCACATGACGTAACGCTGCATACGCGCGCGTTAATCTCGAACGCCCACGACACACCATAGCATCGGCATCTACCGTCGAGCACGGGCAACAGCTTTCGAGCGCATCGGCTCGCGCCTTGGTCGCGATTGAAAGCCGACAACATCCAGCCACTCAAGACAACGTCCAACCACTCAAAAGGTCTCTGCGCCTCGCTCTCAGAGGCTCAACAGTTCATGCGTTGGTGCGCTCGGTACTAGAGCCACCACATGACGAGCGGATAGATAAACGATGCGGACACGAGCGAGACGACCCCGCACCAAACGAATATCTTGTCGAGAGTCTCCACGGTCATGGCGCTCCCTCCCTGGCTCTTCGCAGTGGGCCCGCCGAGGTACGCTATTACGAATCCCCGACGGGCCCTGTCCGACCGGGGTATTCGGGGTTGGCCGGACCCCGACAGGCTCACGAGCCCAGGCGGCATGGGCAATCGAAATCTAGCAACATGCTGAAGCAGTAAGGCTAACGCGCAGGGCTCATAAGCGGGCGACCGTGCATCACGCGCCATCGCCTCACGCCGAAGCGACCGAATGTCACTTCTCGGCGACCGCCTTCAGATTGGCGAGGCCATCTTCGAAGTCCTTGCCGATCATCCGGTCCATGTCGATGAAGATGCCCATCACCTTGCCGACGAAAAGGCTGGGACCGAACATCGCCCACGTTACCGTGGTACCGTCGGTTGTCGGCCGCATGAGGAACTCGGCGGTGTTGTTGGCTTTGAACGGACGCAGGAACTCGAGATTGATGACGACTTTGGACGGCGGTGTGACGTCCGCAATCTCCATCCGTCCGGCGCCGACATTGCGGTTGCCGTCCCAGGCATAGGTCGCCCCTTTGCCTTTGTCGGCGCCGCTGTAGTTGCGCGTCATCTCTGGATCGCGCTTCTCGTACGGCGACCATGCACGCCAGCCCCGAAGATCGGTGATCATCGCGAAGATCCTTTCAGGAGGCGCTTTGATTGTGGCGGAACGCTCGACGCGAAACACGTCGGGCTTGGTCGCGGCGTAGGCAAGAACCCCGACGATGCCGACAACCAGCACGGCGAGGATGAGCAAGAAAGTGGTTTTCATCATCAATGACTCCGTGAAAGATTCGGCAAGGAAAGCTTGGCAAGCGGCGGATACCTCCGCCGCTTGCCCAGTCGGAAACGAACGGCCGATCAGCGCGCGCTCGGCAGATAGCCTTGCAACTTGTCCAGCGTGCCGCCCCAGCCCTGCCGCATACTGTCATGGCCGGCGTCGAAGGTTTGTTGTTCCTCGCCGGTGGGATTGTGCGGCGACCAACGGACCGTGAACCGGGTCTTGCCGTCCGGCGTGTCCTCGAACGTAAAGACCGAGAGCATCTCCAGCGGCCAGGTCGGCGCCATGGGGTGGCGGGTCGTCCCGCCGGCCTCATCGGAAAACGAATTGATGAAAACAATCCGGTCCCGCGGACTGATCTCGCGATACACCATCTTTCCCCACATCAGCGCGCCGTCCGGCCCTTTCATCGCGTAGAGGTAGGTGCCGCCCGGCCGCAGATCCATCTTGGACGTCGACACGGTGACGCCCTTCGGCCCCCACCATTGCCGCATGTGTTCCGGATCGGTGAAGCATTTCCACACCAGATCACGTGGCGCGTCGAAGACGCGCGAGATGATGAAGTCGGACGCCTTGGTTTCAAGCACATTCATCGCACACCTCACTGCTTGGTTGCTGCGACGACTCAGGCGGCTTTCGCCGCGGCCTGATCGACGACAATCATCCATCCCATGCCGAACTTGTCGGCGAGAATGCCGAAACACGGCGAGAAGAAGGTGCTGATGAGCGGCTGTTGCACCTGGCCGCCGTCGGACAACGCCGCGAACAGGCGGCGAGCGTCGGCCTCGTTGGTCGGATTGAGCGTGAGCGAGAAACCCTTGAACTCGGTGGTGCCGTCCATCATCCCGTCGGACGCCATGATCACCGTGTCGCCGATGCGGAACGACGAATGCATGATCTTGTTCGGGTCGCCGATTTGAGCGCAACCCGTGGACGACTGCTCGGTCGGCTGCTCCGGGTTGTCGCTGAAGCGCATCAGCATCTCGACCTTGGCGCCCAGCGTCTTCTTGTAGAACTCGATCGCCTCTTCGCAGCGGCCATTGAAGATCAGGTATGACTGTACTTGCATGACGCTCTCTCCGTCTTGGGTTGGTGGTTGGTGGTCGTGGTTGGCGGTGATTGTCCGAGTTCGCGCCGCTCAGCCGGTAAAGGCCTTTTGCAGCGTCGCGATATCAATCTTTTTCATCTGCATGATTGCGCCGAAAGCGCGTTGCGCCTTGTCGGACTTCTCGTCCTGCAGCATCTCCGTAACGACCGTGGGAACGACCTGCCATGACAGACCGAACTTGTCCTTGAGCCAGCCGCAGGGCCCCTCCGAGCCACCTTCGGAGAGCTTGCTCCAGAAGTAGTCGACCTCGGCCTGGGTGTCGCAGAACACCTGGAACGACACGGCCTCGTCGAACTTGAACTGCGGACCGCCGTTGAGCGCGAGGAACTTCTGACCATCGAGTTCAAACTCGACGGTCATCACCGAGCCCGCCTCCTTGCCGTGGATTTCCTTGCCTGCCGAACCGTAGCGGCCGATCCGCAAGATCTTGGAATTCTTGAAGATCGACACGTAGTGCTTGGCGGCCGCCTCGCCCTCAGTGTCGAACCACAGACATGGCATGATCTTCTGGGTGGCAATCGGCATACGCTTCTCCTGTCAATTGGCGTCGGTTCACGCCGGCTGCGTTCAGACGACGGCGGCTTCGCCGCCGCGAGGGTCATGTCATCGTTCCGAGATGCCCGGCGAGACGCTCGAAGCTTTCGGCGGTGCCTTTATCCACGCCGATGTTGAGCAGCGCCTTGCGATCCTCCGCGCTGCGATAGAGCGCGGTCATCATCATGGTGGTCTTGCCGTTGCGCTCGTCGAACTGGAGCGCAACAAGCGCCTCCTTGCTTGGATCGTCGTTGAACCGATGGGTAAAGACGAGGCGTTCCGGCGGAGCGATGTCGCGATAGACGCCCGAGATCGTGTGCTCGCTGCCGTCATCCAGCCGAGCGACGAAACGGTAGGACCCGCCGGCGCGGAGATCGACCTCGCACACCACCAGCGACGAGCGATGGCAGCCGTACCATGCCTTCAGGTGTTCAGGCTGGGTCCACGCCTCGAACACGCGCTGGCGTGGCGCATTGAACACACGCGTGAAGACGAGCTCCCGATCGGACGGGGTCGTCAGCGAGAAGGCGTCGCTATCTCCTGTCCTTGCGTCCACGCTTTTTCTCCTTCGCTTGCAACTCCTGCAGATACACGTCCAGGCGATCGAGTTTCTCTTCCCAGAGGCGGCGATAGCGTTCGAGCCAGTCGTCGACACCTCGAAATGCTCCCGGCTCGATCCGGCACGGGCGCCACTGCGCCGCTCGACCGC
>DATBMX010000480.1:0-2923 GCA_036554625.1 Aestuariivirgaceae bacterium | reverse complement strand
AGCGCTACGAAGTCGGGCGGTTCGAGAAACCGGGACTCTGGGAAACCGATCGCATCCATACGAGCTTCGCGGCCGAACGTAAGAATCACGTCATCGACTTTGTACGCGAGATGCCCGCTCCTTACGATCGGCTGTTGCGCCAGTTTGTTCGTGCCGACCGGTTCAACGTCGAGCTTTGGCACAATGTGTATTGGAAGCACTCGGAATATCAGGAGCGGCACCACCACATTCCATGCCACTTTTCCTTCATTCATTTTTTGGCGTTCGACAAGGCCGAGCATAAGCCGCCGGTCTTCTACGATCCCGCTCGCGCCATCAAGGCGCATTGCTGCATGAAAGGAATTGCGCCGGAGATTTGGGAGGACAAGGCTGTGATCGAGGTCGACGAGGGAGATGCGCTGGTCTTCCCATCTTATCTGGAGCATTACGTCCCGCCCGGGAAATACTCCAAGCCCCGGGTTACGGTATCGATGAACGTGACCTTGTTGGGGCAGTAGGACGCGACCGGCAAGAGGTGCGACCAAGGTCTAATAGTTGGGTGGTTCGTCCGCACTTATGGTTCCAGGAAACTGTCCCGCGCCAGGACCGTTGTCGATCTTGAACCGGAGGAACCGTGATGAAACACCCACGCTGCAGCCGTGCGATACCGCTCGCATTGCTGATGCTTGCCGGTTGCGTGAGCTACGGCGGTCCCCCCGAGATGATTTCGCTCGGCACGCAAACCTTCGATGCGAGCCGCGACCGGGCCGTGATCGAGCTCGGAGGCGGCCTGACGGAAGCGGTTGCGCTGCGCCCCGTCGATGCGGACGCCCATTGCCTGCGCGCCAGCGCCCAGCTTTCGAATGGCGACATGTGGGACATGTTCATCGGCGACCGAGGAAATGTGGGCCAAGGCGAGACGCGCTGGATCGCCGTGCCGCGCCCATGGCAGAATCCTCTCCTCAGGGTCAACGAGGTCCAGGTGGTGTGCTATTCGGCGGGCGGATCTGGTCCGGTGACCATGGAAGTCCTGGCCAGCGAGCTTGCGCCCGCCACGGGCGTCAGTCGGCTCGCCGCAGCGCGCAACTGAGCGCCGCATTCGCTTTGGCGTTCCATTATGCAGCCTGGACGTTCACGATAGAGCAACTGATGAACCCGTGTGCCGCCGTGCGCACGCCGAGCAGATCGCCGGGGCCGATACAGCCAAGATCGGTCGCGGGGCGAAACACCAGCGTCGCCGATCCATCCGTCAGGCCGAGACAACCCGGGTTCATGCGGACCGCATAACGGTTTTGGGCCCGGTCAGTAACGAGCACAGTGCGCTCGTCGAGCGTCTTCCAGCTCAAGATACGGTTATGGCGAAGGCACGCTTCCTGCGAAACCGCCAGGACGGGATGGGCGAGCACCACGCCCGCCAATACGCCAACCAAGGTCGCCTTCTTGCTGGTCATGGCACCATCGACCTTTCTTCCACTCTGCAACACCGGGAAAAGAGTACCATATTGTCGGGCTTGATGATCACGCCCCAAGACCGCGCCTTCTTGCACATCGAGCAATTGCATTTGCCCGTGCCGGTTTCGAGGTCGAGATCCGCCTCGGGCGAACCGCGCCGCAGTGAGAGCTTCCGGGATAGGTCTTCGGCATGCACGGTCTCCGACGTGGGGGGCCGCCTTCCGCCTTCGCGCAAGCGCTACGGCGGACACGTCGCGGGGACACGCGCTTTTCTAACTCGCTTCGCTCGTAAGAAAAGCTGGGTGGCTGGGGGACTAGGATTCGAACCTAGACTAGCGGAGTCAGAGTCCGCGGTCCTACCGTTAGACGATCCCCCAAAAAGGCCGTCCGGGTGGTGACTTAAAGGGTCGCTGGGCCTTGGACAGGGGCCCCGCGGGGCGCCGACTGCGCCCTTACCTTTCCGTAGGCCCTTTGGCGTACGATTGCGGCGACCGGTCTCCTCCTCAGCGAGCCGGCGCTCGCCAGGGGGCAGGTGTCGATGCCATCGGACAGTCCCAAAGGGTCATCGAGCACGTTCACAGATGCGGTCCGGCTTCATCGGGCGGGGCATCTGAGCGAAGCGGAAACGATTTACCGGCGAGTGCTCGAAACGCAGCCCGATCATTTCGGCAGCCTTCATCTCCTGGGCGTCATTGATCTCCAGAGAGGCCTTCATGCCGAAGCCCTTTGGAAGATCGATGCGGCCATCAGATTGAATCCGAGCGTGGCCGAGGCCCACAACAACCGCGGCACAGCGTTGCAGGCATTGAAGCGTTTCGACGAAGCCCTCGCAAGCCACGATAGGGCGATCGAGCTCAAACCGGATCATGCGGAATCATTCAACAACAGGGGCAATGCGCTCCTCGAAGCGCAGCGTTTCGACGAGGCATTGACGAACTACGACAAAGCAATCGCCCTCAAGCCGGACTATGCGGAGGCTTTCAACAATCGTGGGACGACACTCATCGAGCCGAAGCGTCTCGACGAGGCGCTAGCAAGTTTCGATCAGGCCATCGCGCTCAATCCTCGCTATGCCCATGCATATAACAACCGAGGCGGCGTGCTTATGGAGCTGCACCTCTTCGAGGAGGCGTTGGCGAGCTACGACAAATCCATCACGCTGAAGCACGGCTATGCCGGGGCGGTTTACAACCGCGGCACAGTGCTGCGAGAAATGAATCGCCTCGACGAGGCATTCGCGAGCTTTGACGCGGCTATTGCGCTGGATCCCGACTACGCCGAGGCGCATAACAGCCGCTCAATGCTCAAACTTCTGGTTGGCCGCTACCACGAGGGCTGGCGGGAGTTCGAATGGCGAAAAAAGCAGAAATCGGGTCGATGGCCGTTCGCCCATCAACGCTCCGCATTGGCAGGGAGAGGACCTTGCCGGGCGCGACATCGTGGTCTACGGCGAATTCCATTTCGGCGCCATTATCCAGTTCGTTCGCTTTCT
>DATBMX010000472.1:0-3965 GCA_036554625.1 Aestuariivirgaceae bacterium | reverse complement strand
TTCTTGCGAGCCCGGCTCGATGACCTGAAGCCTCTCTTGCGCGAACGGGTCGAGCTGCGCGTCGCACTTCACAAGCACCCCGGCGTCGCCGGCGTCATGGAGGCCGCCACCGACATCCTGCAAGCGGTTCCCGGTGTGACGTTGGTCGATCTCAATCAACCGGCCGTCGGCCTGCAGAGTGTCAATCTCGCTGTGCTTCCGGACTACCGGCGCAAGGTGGAGCTCAGCGAGCTGGAGGCCGCGCGCGATGCGGGCATTGATGCGCTGGTGGCCGTGTACCACTCCGATCATCGGGCTCTATGCGCGCATGAGCGGGATTGGCCGTTCCGTATCGTCAATCTTCTCGAAATTGTTGGCCAGAGTAGGGTCTCAATCGGCATGACCGCTTCAAGGAGCTGAAGATCGTGCAGGATGCGGGTCTGATCGTGGCGGAATGCCGCGACTTGATTGCCGAGCATTCCCTCGATCCAGAGCTGGCGCGCGACGTGGTGGTCAAGTCCATGCTCGGTGAGCAGCCGCTTCCCTTAATGGGTGGACGTGCTCCATGGACTTGCGAAGAAGTCTAGAATTGCGGTCTCTCCGTCACACAAGCGGACATCGACAGGCCATGGGCGACAGCTATCCCAAGATCAGAGTTGCAGCCGTGCAGGCGGCCTCCGTTTTCCTCGATCGTGAAGGATCGACCGAGAAGGCGTGCCGCCTGATCCGCCAGGCAGGTCGCAATGGCGCGCAGCTCATCGGTTTTCCGGAGGGCTTCATCCCTGCGCATCCGGTCTGGTACCATAATCATGCCGCGACCGGAGCGCTCTCCAATCGACTCGCGATCGAGCTCTTCAAGAACGCAGTCACGATACCCGGCCCCGAGATTGCGGCGTTGTCAGCCGCGTCGCGGGATGCCAATGCCTATGTTGTGATGGGCGTGTGCGAGAAGGTGCCCAACACCATGGGTACCATGTTCAACACCCAGGTGTATCTCGGTCCGGACGGCTCGCACATCGGCAAGCACCAGAAGATCATGCCGACAGTGGGCGAAAGGCTCGTGCACACCGGCGGCTTCGGCGATACCTTCGGTGCATTCGAGACCACCTTCGGGCCGATGAGCGGCCTCATCTGCGGCGAGAATTCCAATCCCTTGGCAGTCTTCGCGCTGACTGCAGAAGGGACCCGCGTCCACGTCATGAGCTGGCCCAACTATTTCCCAACAAGTGGTGATCCGATGCGAATCCGGGTCGCCGTGGACAGCCAGGCGTTTGCCCAAATCAGCAAGGCATACGTGGTCTCGGCGTGCGGCGTTGTCGACGACGACATGATCCGCAAGCTTGATCTCTCCCCCGATCAGGAGGAGATCGTTCGAGATTCGAAAAACTGCGGTGGCAGCGTGATCGTCGCACCCAATCTCCAGGTCATCGCGGGCCCGATGGGGGCCGAGGAAGGCATCCTCTATGCCGATTGCGACCTCGAGCTGTGTGTTGCGATGAAGCTGCGGCATGACTTTGCAGGTCACTACAATCGGCCGGACATCTTCCAGCTCCACATCAATCGCACCGCACCGCAGCTCTACACCGTGCACGACGAGCAAGCGCGCGCTCTTCCGAGCTCACAAGTCCCGCTCGTGATGGAGCCCTTGAAGCGCCTCGCCAATCCTCAGCCGCCCAGCGGAGATATGCATCGAGGTTTAGATCAGGCGCCCAACAGCCAAGCGCCTCTCGATCCATCCGATTCATGACAATTGAATTGCGCTTTCGGCGAGACCCACCTCCGAGCTGGCCCTGTGGCCCATCGGACCTCCTATACAAATGCGGACCTTCGCCCGACCGCGATCGGTGATGCTCCCTGCGTCACCGCTCATGTCCCCTCTTAGGGCAGAGCGCCTGCGCTCGCACAGTCTGTTTCCTCCGTTGAGAGACAGAGCCGCTTGAGCCGCTCGGGTGCAAGCCCGTCAACTGAAGAGACCATGGCGCACCAACTCGGCGCCCGCGGCAATGACCGCGATCAACACCAGCTTCTTGAATGTCTCAGGTGCAAATTTATCGCGCATATGGTGTCCAACGTACATGCCGAGCATGACTGGCAACATCGCAGCCGTCGAGACTGAAACGTGAAGCCAACTGAACTCGCCGCTGGCCGTCAGAAGAATTGCCAGCAAGCCGGAGGAAACGACGAGAAACAGTGATGCTTCCTTTTGTGAACGCCTTTCCGCGCAATCCCTTTGCAAGCAGAAAGATGAAAACAAGCGGCCCCGACATCGCTGCGATGCCACCCAGAGTCCCGCCGAAAAATCCGAATGTGATGCCCGTTGGCAAAAGCAAGCGAGACTGAAGCCGCAGCTCCGGCGCGAGCAGTGTGATGCCGCCAACACCCATCAGCACTACGCCTGCGATAGTCCTTGCAGCGTTCGCATCGACCGCCAGCAGGACTCGAACTCCAAGGAAGAGGCCGGGGATCATGCCGAGAAACACCCGGATCAATTGCATGAGGCACTGCCCGGTCTTTCCGCCCTCCAGCGCCTGTTGCAAGTTGCTGAGGACCAAAGGCATGCTCAGCAGCATGGCCGCCGATTTGACGTCAATGAACAGCGACAGCAGCGGCAGCGCGACGACTGGCATGCCGACCCCGATTGTCCCTTTCAGGAGGCCGGCGACGATCAAGCTGCAAACCACGGCAGCAATGCTACTCGCTTGCTCGAAATAAAGCGTCATGGGCGCCGGCATCAGGGTATCGGCGGGTGTCAGATGCTCTCGACGATGACGATCTCCAACTCGCCCGCGCCGTCCTTCTTGCGGTGCGCTGCGGCCTCGAGGTACTCGGGCGATTCGTGGCAGGCGACCGCCTTCTCGAAGCTCGGGAACTCGATGACGACGATGCGGTGGAATTTCTCCGAGCCTTCGAGGACCTTGAACTTGCCGCCGCGCGCCAGGAACTTGCCGCCGAACTTCTGGAGGATGCCGGGTGCCAGGTCAGCGTACTTCTTGTACTGATCGGGATCGTTGACCTTCGCGCGCGCGACCCAATAGGCGACCATCTCATCCTCCATCCAACCGTTCGCGCCCTTGTCAGTGCAGGGCTCCAGCGCATCCTTGCTGCGAGGCTGGCGATCTGTCTCGCGCGAACAGTTCGGCATGGGCCGAACTGTTTTCGATTGGTAGGCTTCCGGTATCGGCGATAGGGTCAAGGATGGCCGCGGCGGCAAATCTGGTGGAAGTGGCGGCTCTCGTGGGTGACACCGCGCGAGCAACGATGCTCAACGCCCTTATGGGCGGCCGGTCGCTGACGGCCACTGAGCTTGCTTACTGCGCCAATGTCTCTCGCTCGACGGCGAGCGATCACCTGAGCAAGCTGGTTGCCGCGCGGCTCTTGACTGTCACTCGCAACCGCCGCTTCAGCTACTATCGGATCGCATCCCCGCTGGTCGCGGCAATGCTGGAGGGCATCAAGGTCGTCGCCGCCGTAGAGGTGCCACCCCGCTGTCAGCCGCGGTCAGCAAACGACGATGCACTGCGTTTTGCCCGAAGCTGTTACGATCACCTGGCTGGACAGGTCGGAGTCGCTGTCACCGATGCACTTGTGGGCATGGGGCACATCGTGCTCACCGATGAAGGCGGTGAGGTCACGTCCTCGGGCAGGCGTTTCCTTTCCGCCTTCGGCGCCGACCTGAGGCCGCGGACCCGGCGGATTTTCTGCCAGCCTTGTCTCGACTGGAGCGAGCGTCGCTATCACCTCAAAGGACTCGTCGGCGCCCGGATTCTGGATCGTCTACTCGAGCTCGGATGGCTCAAATGTGTGTCGGGCAGCCGTGCACTCCGACTAACGTCGTCTGGAAGGGCGGGCTTGTCCGAAATCTTCCAGATCGAGATCAACAATGAGGGGTGTGCCAACCGGTTGATCATACGACCCACGACGGCTGACGGCTTTGGCTGAGCGAAGCGCGATCTCGCACAAAATTGCTGCAGGTCAGAATGCCATCC